>NZ_JBXAFF010000006.1:0-56123 GCF_058792815.1 Microbacterium sp. MPR-TSA4 | reverse complement strand
GGGGGGGGGGGGGGGGGGGGCGCCCCCCCCCCCACCAGAGGGGATGTCAGCCGAGGAGGGGCGTGATGCGCTTCTCGGCGTCGGCGAGGGCCGCTTCGACCGTCTTGCGGCCGGCGGCGGCCTCGGTCAGCTCCTCGGTGACGATGTCCTGCATCTCGGCCTGGCCGTCGCCGATCGACGGCGCGAGCGCGACCTCCTCGAGCGAGTCGAACACGGCCTGGCGGTTGGCCGGCGGGGTGATGTCGAGGTAGGCGGACAGCGCCGTCTGGTCGGCGATCGGCGGGAGCTCCCAGCCGGCCGTCAGACGCGTGTCGACGGTCGTCTTCGAGCTCGTGAGGAACTCGGCGAACTTCGTGGCCGCCTCCTTGTTCTTCGTGCCCGCAGACACGCCCACGGCGTTGGAGAACAGCGCGCTCGCGTGCTGCGTGTCACCCGGCTCGACGGCGATGTCCCAGGAGATGCCGGCGTCGGCCAGGCCCCCGAACATCCAGATGCCGCTGTGCCACATCGCCAGCTTCCCGTCCGCGAACAGCTTGCTGTCGAAGTCGGGGGTGCCCGCACCCTGCTCGGCCGTCGGCATGGTCGTGCCGCTCTTGCCGACGAGCCAGGTGGCGGCGGCGATGCCCTCCGGGCTGTTGAAGCCGACCTTGCCGTCGGCGGTGAGGAACTGCCCGCCCGCCTGGGCGACGGCCTTGTAGAACTCGTGGTACGAGATGGGCTGGTAGTCGCCCCACACCCCGGCGCCCGCGTCGGTGAGCTTCTCGGCGGCGGCCTTCTCGTCCGCCCACGTCCAGTCGGCGGTCGGGTACGCGAGACCCGCGGCATCGAACAGGTCGGCGTTGTAGAACAGCACGACGTTGGAGAAGGAGCTCGGCAGCGCGTACGAGGTGCCGTCGGTGGCGTAGGCGTCGACGAGCGAGGCCTGGTAGACGCTCGTGTCCACGCCGTCCAGCGCGGCGAGGACGCCGCTCTTCTGATACGCGGCGTAGTTCGCGAACTCGATGTCGAACACGTCCGCCGCCGTGCCGCCGGCCAGGTCGGTCTGCAGCGCCGTGAAGTAGTCGGTGTAGGGCAGCGTCTTCACCTCGACGGTGATGCCGGGGTTCTCCTTCTCGAAGGCGTCGACGATCGACTGCAGGTTCTTCTCGTTGCCGCCGGCCGAGATGAAGTTCGAGTACGTGATGGTCACGTCTCCCCCCGCGGCGGGCGAGCCGGAGCCGGAGCATCCGGCGAGGGCGAGGCCGGCGACGGCGAGGACGCCGATCCCGGCGATGGGTGCTGTGCGGTTCATGCGATATCTCCTTCGATACGGGTGTGCGAGGTGAGGTCGTGCGGGTCTTACTTGATGCCGCTGGAGGCGACGCCCTGGATGACGTAGCGCTGAGCGAACAGATAAATGGCCAGCATCGGGAGGATGCTGACGACCGAGCCCGCCATCATCACGTCCCACTGGGTCGTGTACTGGCCCTGCAGCCCGGCGAGCGCCAGCGGCAGGGTCTTGAGCTCGGCCGAGCGCAGGATGATGAGCGGCCACAGGAAGCCGTTCCAGCTGTTCATGAACGAGAACACGGCCAGCGTCGCGAGCGTCGGCCCCACCAGCGGCAGCACGACCGTGCCGAAGATGCGGAAGTGGCCCGCGCCGTCGAGGGTCGCGGCCTCGTCCAGCTCGCGCGGCACGGCGTTCATCGCCTGCCGGAGCAGGAACACGCCGAATGCGCTCGCGACGCCCGGCAGCAGCACACCGAGATAGGTGTCGACGAGGCCGAGGTCTCGCATCTGCACGAACAGTGGCACGATGAGCACCTGGATGGGGATCATCATCGTCGCGAGGTACACCGCGAACACCACGGAGCGCCCACGGAAGGGCAGACGACTGAAGGCGTAGGCCGCGAGCGAGCTGGTGATCAGCTGGAGCAGCGCGGTGGCGACGGCCAGACCGAGGGAGTTGGCGATGATGCGGGCGAACGGCAGTTCCGCGAACAGCGTCTGATACGCGGAGAACGACGGCTCCTCCGGGATGAGGCGGGGCGTCGCGTCCAGGCCGGCGCCCGGCGAGAACGACGTCGACAGCGTCCACAGGAACGGGAAGAACATCACGACAGCGCCGGCGATCAGCACCGCGGCCAGGAGGGCGCGCTGGGTCTTCTCACGCATAGGTCACCCACTTCTTCTGGCCGACGATCTGCACGACGGTGACGCCGAGCACGAGGATGAACAGCATCCACGACAGGGCCGAGGCCTCACCGGCGGCGCCGTAGCGGAACGTCAGGTCGTAGATCTGCTGCACGACGACGGTGCTCGAGCCCGCCGGACCGCCGCCGGTCATCGCGTAGACCTGGTCGAAGACCTGGAAGCCGTTGATCAGCGAGATCACGACGACGAAGAACGTTGAGGGCGACAGCAACGGCAGGGTCACGTTGAACAGGCGCCGCCACGGGCCCGCGCCGTCCACCTTCGCGGCCTCGTACATCTCCTGCGGGATGGCCTGGAGCCCGGCGAGCAGGATGATCATGACGAACCCGAGGTCCTTCCACGCCGAGGCCAGGATGATCGAGGGCATCGACCACGCCGGGTCGGTCCACCAGCCCGGCCCGTCGATGCCGAACACCGCGAGGGTCGCGTTGACGATGCCGACGGACGGGTTGAGGAGCCAGCGCCACACCAGGGCGACCACGATCCAGCTCGTCACGACGGGAAGGAAGTACACACCGCGCAGGATGTTGCGACCGCGCAGCGGCACGTTGAGGGCGAGGGCGAGGGCAAGACCGCCGATGTAGACGAGCGGCAGGTAGCCGACGAGGTAGTAGAGCGTGTTGAAGAACGCCCGCTGCGTCGCCGGATCCTGCACGAGGTGGACGTAGTTGTCGAGCCCGACCCACTTCATGGGGGCGAGCAGGTTCCATTCGTGCAGGCTCGTCCACAGCGCGCCGAACATCGGGTAGATCGTGAAGAGGGCGAGCGGGATGGCGCTCGGCAGCAGGAACGCGAGCACCGTGAGCGCGTAGCGCAGTCGTCGCCGGGGCCGCCGCACGGGCCGGGTCCGGATCGCCGCGCGTCCCGTCGTGGCCGGGAGAGGCCGGGCCGTGAGGGTCATCTCGCGCCGCCGCCTTCTCCGGGCTCGACCGCACGCGCCACGGCGAGCCGCTCGCGCACGAGACGTCCCTGCTCCCCCGAGCGCCCCTGGTCGTCGAACGGGGTCGAGAGCACGAGCGAGGCCGCGCCCTGCGCCCAGCGGTCGTCCTGCCACGTCTCGACCGCCACCGGTACGGCGCGGTTGCGCGGGATGAGACCGGCGCGAAACGCCGGCTCGAATCCGAACGACCAGTGTCGCCACGACTCGACGCCCTCACCGAGGAGGATCACGATCTCGGGGTCGACCACGTTGACGACGCCCGCGAGGACCCGACCGAGCAGATGGCCGGCGTGCGAGAAGAGCTGCTGGGCGCCCGCGTCGCCCGCGTCCGCCGCGGAGCGCAGCGCGCCGATGCCGGCATCGCGGCCGATGATCCCCTGCTCGCGGGCGCGGCGCACGAGGGCGTCCTGGCCGACGATGGCTTCGAGACAGCCGCGGCCGCCGCACTGGCAGAGCGGACCGTCCTCCTCCACGGGGACGTGCCCGATCTCCCCCGCCCCGCCGCTCCGGCCCCGCAGCACGCGGCCGTCGGCCACGAGCCCCGCACCGACGCCGGTGCCGATCGTGAGGACGAGGACGTTCTCGTGCCCCCGCGCCTGGCCGTGCAGCGCCTCGGCGATCGCGAGGGCGTTGACGTTGTTCTCGACGAGGACCGGGAGGTCGAGCTCGCGACGCAGCGCTTCGCCGAGGGGCACGCGCTGCCAGCCGAGCTGCGTGGAGTCGACGGTGCCGACCGCCTGCTCCTCGACGTTGCCGGGCACGCCCACCCCGAGACCGAGGAGCGGGGCGCCGTCGCCCCCGGCGATGAACGCGCGCAGCTTCTCGGCCAGGCGTGTCGTCGCGGTGCCCGAGGCCGCATCGAAGGGCTCGGTCGCGGAACGGACGACGGTGCCGTCGATCCCGACCTCCACGACGGTGATGTGATCCGCGACGACCTTGACGCCGATCGCGCGACCCGCGTCGGCCACGAGTCCGAGAAGCCGCGCCGGGCGTCCGCCGCTGGAGGGGCTGTGGTCGAGCTCGACGAGCAGCCCGTCGGCGATCAGCTGACGCGTGTGCTGGGTGATGAGCGCGGGCGAGACGTCGAGCTCGCGCGCCAGGTCGGCCCGCGAAGTGGGACCGCTGCCGCCGATGAAGGCGAGCACGGCCGATCGAGTGACATCGGCTCGGGCGGATGAAGACGGCACGGGAACCCCTTTGTTTAGGCCTGAAAGAACATTAGGACACGACGCGCGCGAACGTCAACTCGATTCCCCTTCGCCCCGATCAGCCCGGCGCGCGACTGCTCGATGAGAACAAAGGGTTGATATCCGACGCACAGGTGGTCCATACTCTCCACTAAATTCAGACCTGAACAAAGAGGTTCCCATGTCTTCTGCTGCACGGACTGTTCCCCTCGTCGGCCCCCGGCGCGCGATCGTGCTCGCCGCGGGTCTGGTGACGGCTCTCGTCATCGCCCTCCTCGCGGCGACCCCGGCACAGGCGAGCACGCTGGACGGGGTGTGGCACGACCCCTACGGCGACGACGAGCTGTATGCCGCGCAACCGACGGAACGATCGCCGCGCGACCCGATGGCGGGCGAGGACGTCACGGTCCGCGCCACGACGTGGCCGATCGCCTCGGGCCAGTCGGTGTGGGTCACCTGGAGCGTCAACGGCGTCGCCCAGACCCCGCGCGGCGCGAGCTGGGACTACAACTCCGGCAACAACACGTACTGGAAGATCGATCTGGGATCCTTCACCCGCGGCGACGACGTGCAGTACACCGTGCACGCCGACGTGAACGGCGCCGGCCAGCGCGACATCGGACCGTTCTCGTTCGCGACCACCTCGTGGAGCACCGTCACCGACGTCACGAACGTGATCGACAACGGCACCTCGGTCGACATCGTGACGGGCGACAGCGCCGGCGACTTCACTCCGAAGGTGCGCTTCGCCTTCCCCCGCCTCGACGGCTACGACGTGCAGATCGCGCCGAGCGGATCGGGCCTGAACCTGAGTGGACTGACGGACTACACCCTCACCAACGGCGCGTCGCAGGTGACCATCGCCACGAGCCAGCTCGTCCTCAAGATCGACAAGAGCCCCTACCGCCTCTCGGTCTACAAGGGAGACGGCACGACGCTCATCACACGCCAGTACGACCCGGCGCAGTTCCGCAACATCGGCTGGGCCAGCGACGGCAGCTCCACCGTGACCAAGATCGAGGACCACTTCCTCAGCCCCGCGAGCGAGCGGTTCGAGGGCTTCGGCGAGCGCTACGACCGACTCGACCATCGCGGAACCGACGTGCACAACTACGTCTACAACCAGTACCAGGACCAGGGCGCGACCCGCCGCACGTACTACTCCGTGCCGTATTTCGCGAACTCCGCCGGCTACGGCGTGCACGTCCCCAGCACCCGGTACGCGATCTTCAACCTGGCGACCTACCGCTCCGACATGGCCGGGTTCACCGTCGACACGGGCGGCGCCGTGAACTCGACCCTCACGTACCAGTTCTTCACCGGCGACCAGACCGAGATGCTCGACGACTTCACCGCCGAGACCGGCCGTCCGCTCCTGCCGCCCAAGTGGGCCTTCGGCCTCTGGGGATCGGCGAACGAGTGGAACACGCAGGCCGAGGTCGACACGTGGCTGAACCAGGTGGACTCCTCCGGCATCCCGCACAGCGCTCTCGTTCTGGAGCAGTGGAGCGACGAGGCCACCTTCTACCTCTGGAAGGACGCCCAGTACACGCCGACCGCGGGAAGCGGCAGCCTCGACTACGCCGACCTCACCTTCCCCTCCGGCGGGGCGTGGAGCGACCCGAAGCAGATGATCCAGGATGCCCACGACCAGAACATCAAGGTCATCCTCTGGCAGATCCCGGTGCTCAAGGAGAACTTCACCTCCAACCCCTCCACCGCTCCGCAGCAGCACCTCAACGACAAGGCCTACGCCGCCGCGCAGGACTTCCTCGTGAAGGACGGCGCCGGTCAGCCCTACCGCATCCCGACGGGCCAGTGGTTCGGCGACAGCACGGTGCCCGACTTCACGAGCACCGCCGCCACCGACTGGTGGATGAGCAAGCGCGCCTATCTGTTCGACGACCTGGGCGTGGACGGCTTCAAGACCGACGGCAGCGAGGCGCTGTTCGGCCGCGACCTCCAGGTGGCCGACGGACGCCGGGGCGACGAGATGCACAACGCGTACCCGAACGAGTACACCCGCGCCTACAACGACGTCGTGCAGCAGAAGACCGGTGGCGACGGCACGCTCTTCAGCCGCGCGGGCACCTCCGGCGCCCAGAGCCAGTCGATCTTCTGGGCGGGCGACCAGTCCTCCACCTTCGGCGCCTTCCAGGAGGCGGTGCGGGCGGGACAGAGCGCCGGGCAGTCGGGCGTCCCGTTCTGGGCGTGGGACCTCGCGGGCTTCACCGGCTCGTTCCCGAGCGCCGAGCTCTACCTGCGCTCGACGTCGCAGGCCACCTTCTCGCCGATCATGCAGTACCACTCCGAGAAGTCCGACCCCACGCCGTCCGAGGCCCGCACTCCCTGGAACGTGCAGGCGCGCACCGGCGACACGAGTGTGGTCCCCACCTTCGCGAAGTTCGCGAACGTCCGCATGAACCTCGTCCCCTATCTGTACACCGAGGCCGACGACAGCGCCTCGACGGGCGTGCCGATGATGCGGGCCATGAGTCTCGCCTTCCCGGGCGACGCGACCGCCGCGACCTACGACCAGCAGTATCTGTTCGGCTCGCAGCTGCTCGTCGCCCCGATCACGACGCAGGGCCAGACCGTGAAGGACGTCTACCTGCCCGCCGGCGAGTGGTACGACTTCTGGAACGGCGGCCGCGCGCTCGGCGACGGCGTGAAGCCGTACTACGCCGCCACCGACAGCATCCCGGTGTACGCACGGGCCGGCGCGGTCATCCCCCTCAACCTCAACGACGCCTACGAGCTGGGCGGCACGATCGGAAACGACGTCGAGGCGTACGACAACCTGGTGTTCCGGATCTACCCGTCGGCCTCCAGCACGTACGACTACTTCGAGGACGCGGCGGACGCCCACCGCGCCATCGCGGTCACCTCCGACCGCGTGGCGCGCACCGTGTCGATCTCGGCTCCGGCGCTGACCACCGCCGCGACCTACCAGGTGTCGGGCACGAAGCCCACCGCGGTGGCGGTCGGCGGGTCGGCGCTCACCGAGGTCGGGTCGGTGGCGGCGCTGGCCGCCGCGAGCACCGGCTGGTTCTGGGATGCCGTGCAGCAGCTGACCTCCATCAAGGTCGCAGCGAGCACGTCCGCGCGCACGATCGCGCTGGCCGGCGTCGACAAGGCCGCGTACGAGGCCGAGTTCGCCGCGCAGACGGGCGTGGGCACGAACACGGATCACCCCGGCTACACCGGCACGGGCTTCGTGGACGGGTTCGCCACGAGCGGCGACGCCGTGCAGTTCGACGTGTGGGCCGACGCGAACGCGACCCACCAGCTGCACGTGCGCTACGGCAACGGCGCGGCGACCTCGGCCGTGCGCACCGTCCGCGTCGACGGGACGTCCGTCGGCACGCTGACCCTGCCCTCGACCGGCTCCTGGGACAGCTGGGGCATCGCCTCGATCGGCGCGAGTCTCACTCCCGGCCGCCACACCGTGCGCATCGAGTACGACAGCGGCAGCGCCGGCGGCATCAACATCGACAACCTCGTGCTCGCACGCTGAGCCGGATCCCGCGGAGAGAACCATGAACGCTCTGACCCTGCGGCGCCGCGTCGCCACCCTCGCCATCGCGTCGATCGCGGCGGCCTCCCTGACCGCCCTCGGCGGCTGGGCGGATGCCGCGCCCGCCCAGGCCGCACCGCTCGGCGTGCAGCGGGCCGAGTTCACCTCCGGATCGAGCTACCTCGTGGTCGAGGTGCTCGACGACGACCTCATGCACTTCGAGGTCGCCGGCGGCGGCACGTCGCCCGGGACGTCGACGGCGCTGTTCACGACGCCGCAGATCGCGAAGACCGACTACCCCGGCCCGGAGACCTACACGCGCAGCGGCGGCACGATCCAGACATCGGGGCTGCGACTCGACGTCGACACGTCGACGCTGTGCGTGACGGCGACCGACATCACCCGTACGCCGGAGCTCGTCCTCCAGACGACCTGCCCGGTCGATCTCACGCAGGCGTGGAAGGGCCTGAACATCACGAAGTCGTCGATGGAGAACGCCTACGGCCTCGGGCAGCAGTTCTTCACGGGAGCCAGCGCCGACGGCGACTGGGTGGGGCGCGTCCGCTCCCCCGGCGGCACCTACGGCAATGCGATGGTCTACGACGCGGAGAACGGCCCGGTCGGCAACACGCAGATCCCGGTGCTGTTCGCCGTGGGCGACGCCAACGCCAACTACGGCCTGTTCGTCGACCAGCTGTACAAGCAGGAGTGGAACCTGACCGGCGACCCCTGGACGATGCGCACGTGGGGCGACCAGCTGCGGTGGTATCTCATGGCGGGGCCGGACCTGCCCGACCTTCGCGAGGACTACATGCAGCTCACCGGCACCCCGCCCGTGCCCCCGAAGAAGGCGTTCGGACTGTGGGTCTCGGAGTTCGGCTACGACGACTGGTCCGAGCTCGACGACACCATCTCCGGGCTCCGTGCCGCCGACTTCCCCGTGGACGGCGCCATGCTCGACGTGCAGTGGTTCGGGGGCGTGACCGCCGACTCCGACGACACCCGCATGGGCACCCTCGACTGGGACACGTCGAGCTTCCCGAACCCGGCGTCGAAGATCGCCGCGCTGAAGGCCGACGGCGTCGGCATCATCCCGATCGAGGAGTCGTACGTCGGCAAGAATCTGCCCGAGCACGCCGACATGGCCGCCGACGGCTACCTCGTGCGCTCCGGATGCTCGACCTGCTCCCCGGCCTACCTCACCGGCAACCCGTGGTGGGGCAAGGGCGGGATGATCGACTGGACGCAGCCCGCCGCCGGTGCCGCGTGGCACGACGAGCAGCGCCAGCACCTCGTGGACGAGGGCGTGATGGGGCACTGGCTCGACCTCGGCGAGCCGGAGATGTACGACGCGAACGACTGGACGGCCGGGATCCTCCCCGGCAAGCACGCGCACGCCGATTACCACAACGCCTACAACCTCCTGTGGGCGCAGAGCATCGCCGACGGCTACGAGCGCAACGACGAGGACGCCCGCCCGTTCCTGCTCTCGCGCGCCGCGGCCGGCGGCATCCAGCGTTTCGGGACGGCCATGTGGTCGGCCGACATCGGTTCCACGATGAAGGCCCTCGCGTCGCAGCAGAACACGCAGCTGCACATGTCGATGTCGGGCATCGACTATTACGGCTCGGATGTCGGCGGGTTCCGCCGCGAGATGCTCGACGCGGATGCCGACGAGCTGTACACGCAGTGGTTCGCCGACAGCGCCTGGTTCGACACGCCGCTGCGCCCGCACACCGAAAACCTCTGCAACTGCCTGGAGACCACGCCCGACGCGATCGGCGACGTCGACAGCAACCGCGCGAACCTGGTGCGCCGCTACGAGAACGCGCCCTACACGTACTCGCTCGCCCACCGCGCGAACCGGTACGGCGAACCGGTGGCTCCGCCGCTCGTGTACTACTACCAGAACGACGACAACGTCCGCGAGATGGGCCACCAGAAGATGCTGGGCCGCGACCTCATGGTCGCCATCGTGGCCGGGTCGGGCGAGCGCGAGCGCGACGTGTACCTGCCCGCCGGCGACTGGATCGACATCCACACGAACGAGCGCATCGCCAGCACGGGTCAGTGGATCACGGACGTGCCCCTGTGGCGCAATGGCGTGTTCACGCTGCCCGCCTACGCCCGCGCGGGAGCGATCATCCCGCAGGCCTTCGTCGATGCCGAGACGAAGGACATCACGGGCCTGCGCTCGGACTCGACCGTGCACGACGAGCAGATCACGACCGTCTACGCCGACGACACCGCGACCAGCTTCACCCTGTACGAGGACGACGGCACGAGCACCGCGTACCAGAGCGGTGCGGTGCGCACGACGCCGATCAGCCAGTCGACGTCCGACGGCGTGGCCACCGTCACCGTGGGCGCGGCATCCGGCACGTACGCCGGCGCCCCGTCAACGCGGCCGACGATCGTCAAGCTCGTCACCGACGACACGCAGGCCGCCTCGGTGACCCTCAACGGCAGCGCGCTCACCGAGCACGCGAACAAGGCCGCCTTCGACGCCGCCGCCAGCGGGTGGTACAACGCCGGTGGCAACACGGTCATCGCCAAGGCCGCCAGCAGCGCGGTCGGCACCGCGAAGACCTTCGCCTTCACCCTGGGCGAAGACCCGGTGTGGGCGACCTTCGCGTGCGAGTTCGCGACGACGACGTTCGGCCAGTCGGTCTACGTCGTGGGGAACATCCCGCAGCTGGGCAACTGGTCGCCCGCGAGCGCGATCAAGCTGAACCCGAGCGCGTACCCGACCTGGACCGGTGTGATCGAGAACCTCCCGCCGTCCAGCGCGATCGAGTGGAAGTGCATCAAGCGGCAGGAAGCGGGCAATCCGAACACGGCCGACGCGTGGGAGCCCGGCGGCAACAACGTGCTGAACACTCCCCCGTCGGGATCGGCCGGGATCACGACGGGCGCGTTCTAGCCGTGCGGACCCGGTCCCCGCGCGGGGACCGGGTCGACGCGGGCTACGCGCCGACGCGCTCCCGCACGCGCGCGGTGGCCGTGACGAGGTTCTGCAGCGCCGCCACGGTCTCCTCGTAGCCGCGCGTCTTCAGCCCGCAGTCGGGGTTGACCCAGACCTGGTGCAGCGGAAGCTCGTCCGCGGCGCGCTGCAGCAGTTCCTCGATCTCGTCGACGCTCGGCACGCGCGGGGAGTGGATGTCGTACACGCCCGGCCCGACTCCGTGCGAGAAGCCCGAGGCCGCGATGTCGTCGATGACCTCACCGCGGCTGCGCGCCGCCTCGATCGAGGTGACGTCGGCGTCCAGCGCGGCGATCGCGTCGATCACGACACCGAACTCGGAGTAGCAGAGGTGGGTGTGGATCTGGGTGGCGTCGGCCGCCCCCGCCGTCGCGAGGCGGAACGAGCGCACCGACCACTCGAGGTAGGCGGGCTGGTCGGCCCGCCGCAGCGGCAGGAGCTCCCGGAGGGCGGGTTCGTCCACCTGGATGATGCGGATGCCGGCGGCCTCGAGGTCGGCGATCTCGTCGCGCAGCGCCAGGGCGACCTGGTCGGCCGTCGCGGCGAGCGGCTGGTCGTCGCGGACGAAGGACCACGCGAGGATCGTGACGGGTCCGGTCAGCATCCCCTTCACGTACTTCTCCGACCGGGATTGCGCATACGTCGACCACCCGACCGTCATGGGCGCGGGACGCGACACGTCGCCCCACAGGATCGACGGGCGGGTGGCGCGCGAGCCGTACGACTGCACCCAGCCGTTCTGGGTGACGGCGAAGCCGTCGAGGTGCTCGGCGAAGTACTGCACCATGTCGTTGCGCTCGGCCTCCCCGTGCACGAGGACGTCGAGGCCGAGGTCCTCCTGCAGGTCGATGACGCGATCGATCTCGGCGCGCAGGAACTCCTCGTACTCCGCTGCCGACAGCTCACCGCGCGTGTGGGCCGCGCGCGCCCGGCGGATGTCCGCGGTCTGCGGGAACGAGCCGATCGTCGTCGTCGGCAGCGTGGGCAGACCGAGCGCCGTCTGCGCGGCGGATCGCCGGGCGAACGGCGCGCGGTCGGATGCCGCGGCGTCCAGCCCCTCCAGACGCGCGCGCACGTCGCCGTCGGCCACCCCGGGCGCCGACCGACGGTCGGCGAGGGCGGCGTCGGCCGCTGCGAGCTCGTCGGCGATCGCGGCGCGCCCGGCGACGAGACCGCGCGCGAGGGTCGCGACCTGGGAGACCTTCTGATCCGCGAACGCGAGCCATGCCGCGAGACGCGGGTCGAGCGCCGGCTCGTCGGCGACGTCGTGCGGCACGTGCTGCAGCGACGTCGAGGTGCCGACGGCGACCGCGGCCGCGCCGACCGCGCGGAGCCGCTCCAGCCGGTCCGCGGCGGCGGTCAGGTCGCCGCGCCACACGTTGCGACCGTCGACGACACCGCCCACGATCGTCTTGCCGGCGAGGCCGGGATGCGGGGCGGGCGCCTCGGCGGCGCGGTGCAGATCGATCGCGAGGGCCTCGATGGGCGCCGCGGCCAGCACGCTCCACGCGTCGGCCGTCAGCGGCCCGTAGGGCGCCGCCACGAGGATCGCCGGACGGTCCGCGGCGGCTCCCAGCACCGCGTACGCGCGCTCCGCCGCGGCGGCGAGTCGGTCGGCGTCGATTCCCAGACTCTCGCTGACGAGCGCCGGCTCATCCAGCTGCACCCACGACGCGCCGGCCTCCCGCAGCGACTGCAGCAGCGATGCGTAGACCGGAAGGAGATCCTCGAGGCGGTCGAGCGGGGAG
The DNA here is from genome assembly GCF_058792815.1 of Microbacterium sp. MPR-TSA4. Classification (NCBI taxonomy): domain Bacteria; kingdom Bacillati; phylum Actinomycetota; class Actinomycetes; order Micrococcales; family Microbacteriaceae; genus Microbacterium; species Microbacterium sp. MPR-TSA4. The sequence goes on along the minus strand of NZ_JBXAFF010000006.1, from coordinate 43,555 downwards.
AAGCCCGCGGGCGCGCCGTCGGCGGGCTTCGCCAGCGCGAGGAGGGTCACCGGACCGACCACGACGGGGCGCACGGTCACGCCGTCCGCGGCGGCCTCCGCGACCTGCCGGGCGAACCGGTCGTGCGAGAGCGCGAAGCGGGTCTCGGGAGCGATCTCGGGAACGAGGTAGTGGTAGTTCGTGTCGAACCACTTCGTCATCTCCAGCGGCTGACGATGACCGTCGCCGCGCGCGGCGGCGAAGTAGGCCGCGAGCGGCACGGCGCCGTCCTCGCCCCGGAGCGCGTCGAAGCGCGCCGGGAGGGCGCCGACGGCGGTCGCCGCGTCGAGCACCTGGTCGTAGTAGGAGAAGGTCTCGGGGATGGACGAGTCGTCGCGGCCGAGGCCGAGGTCGAGGAGCCGCGCGCGCGTCGCGCGGCGGAGGGCCGCCGCCTCGGTCTCGAGGCCGGCCTCGTCGAGCACACCGGCCCAGTGGCGCTCGACGGCACGCTTGAGCTCGCGGCGGCGGCCGATGCGCGGGTAACCGAGGATCGTGCCGGCGGGGAAGGACGTGGTCATGGGGTCGTCTCCTCAGGGATGAGCCCGGCGGCGCGGAGCACGGCCAGGACGGTGTCGTGGTTGTTGAAGGCGTAGAGGTGGATGCCGGGCGCTCCGCCGTCGAGCACGGCGCGGGCGAGGTCCGCGGCGTGGGCGATGCCCACCGCGCGCTGCGCGGCGGCATCCGTCGCGGCCTCCAGGGCGACCGCGAGGTCGTCGGGCCGGGGGTCGCCGGTGAGCTCGAGGACGCGGCGCAGGCGTGCGGGCGAGGTGATCGGCATGATGCCGGGCAGGATCGGGATGACGACGCCGGCGGCGCGGGCGCGCGAGACGAAGTCGAGGTAGTCGTCGGGGCGGAAGAAGAGCTGCGTGATCGCCGAGGTCGCTCCCGCCGCCTGCTTGGCCAGGAGCGCATCGATGTCCTCGAAGCGGTGGCGCGAGCGCGGGTGGCCGTTCGGGAAGGCCGCGACCGCGATCTCGACCCGCTCCCCGGCGGCGACCTGCGCGGCCCCGGGAACGCCGGGGATCTCCTGCTCGCGATACGGCGAGCGCTCCGCCTGCACCCGGTCGATCAGCTGCACGAGCTGCGCCGCCGACTCGAGGTCGCCGAGCGCGACCTCGTCCTCCGCGACCCCCGCGGGAGGGTCGCCGCGCAGGGCCAGGAAGCGGGTGATGCCGGCGTCGAGGAACTCCCGGATCACGGTGGTGGCCTCCGCGTAGCTGCTGCCGACGCACGTGAGATGGGCCACCGGGGGCACGGGCGTCTCGCGGAGGATGTGGGTGAGGACGGCGAGCGAGCGGTCGGTGGTCGATCCGCCGGCCCCGAACGTGACGGAGATGAAGCGCGGCCCGGTGGCGGCGAGCACACGGATCGTCTCGTGGAGGGCCGGGAGCCCCTCGGCCGTCCGGGGCGGATAGATCTCGAAGGAGAAGGGCACCGTCCGAGCGGACCTCGGGGACACGTCGTCGACGATCGGCGCGGTCGCGCGGGGCTCGTGAGACATCATGGCTCGGTTCGCTCTCGGGTCAGGGTCGTTCAGCCGGTCGGCCGCGGGGCGCACGAAGGTGCGGTTCTCGCGGGCGGGTGCCGGGCTCGGCTGTCGCTCCTGCCCGGGCGAACCGGGCGGCCCGCTGGCGCGGGCGTCGATGGCACCACTGTAGGGCCACGACGGCGGCATCCGGTGTTGTGTGACGACACGTTTCACTCCGGGCGGGGAGGATGCCGTCGCCCCGCGGCGTAGCGTGGGACGTATGGTCGACGCACGCCCCTACGGATCCTGGCCCTCCCCGCTGACCGCCGCGTGGGCCTCCGCCGCCTCCCCGCGCATCGACGGCGCCGCCGTCGTCGGCGACGAGGTGTGGTGGGGGCAGTCCGTCCCCGAGGAGGCCGGTCGCACGGCCGTCTTCCGCCGCGACGCGCAGGGCGAGGTGCACACCGTGCTGCCGGCGCCGTGGAACGCGCGCTCGGGCGTGCACGAGTACGGCGGCGGGTCATGGGCGGCCGATGACGAGGGCCGTCTGTTCTTCGTCGAGCGCAGCGATCAGCAGGTCTGGGTGATCGAGCCCGGTCACGAGCCGCGCCCCCTCACGGCGGAGCCCGACGTCCGCTACGGCGGTCTGCGCGTCAGTGCGGGAGTGCTCCTCGGCATCCGCGAGCGCGGCGGGCGCGATCGGGCGATCGTGCGGATCGAGCGGGACGGCTCCGGCGCGCGCGACCTCGTCGCCGGCAGCGACTTCGTCGCGCAGCCGGTGCTCTCGCCGCGCGGCGATCGCCTCGCCTGGGTCGCCTGGAACCATCCGGACATGCCCTGGGACCGCACGGTCCTGCGCGTCGGGCGGATCGACGACGGCGCCGTCGTCGAGTGGACGGACGTGACCGACGGCGCCTCCGCGGCGCTGCAGCCCGAATGGGCCGACGAGGACGACCTCGTCTACCTCGACGATGCGAGCGGGCACTGGAACCCGTGGCGGGTGCGGCTCGATGCGGATCTGCCGCGTACCGCACTCGCCCCCGCGGACGCCGACACGGGTGGGCCGCTGTGGTCTCTCGGCAGCCGCTGGTACGGGCTGCTCGACGACGGTGGGCTGCTCGCCGTGCGGACCGAGGGTGCCGATGAGCTCGTGGCGGTGGATGCCGCCGGCACCGCGACCGCCGTCGACGTCCCCGCCACCGCGTCGCTGGCCGTCGAGGCCGTCGCCGGTCGTCGGGCGCTCGTGTCGGGGATGGCCCCGGGAGTCAGCGGGATCTGGCTCGTCGACCTCACCGACGGTCCCGACGCGGCGCATGTGACGCGCGTCGTCGGGGCGCCGGCGCAGATCCCCGGCGACGAGCTGGGCTCGTGGGTGCCGCCGACGCGGCCGCTCACGGTGGAGGGACCGACCGGGCCGGTGCACGCGTTCGTCCATCCGCCGACGAACCCGCACGCGGCGGGCCCCGCCGGTGAGCGTCCGCCGTACCTCGTGCTCGTCCACGGCGGCCCGACCGGCCACGAGGGCGGCGTCGCCGACGGCAAGACGCTGTTCTTCACGAGTCGCGGCATCGGGGTGCTCGAGGTCAACTACGGCGGCTCCACCGGCTACGGCCGGGCGTACCGGCAGCGCCTGCGCGGCCAGTGGGGCGTCGTCGACGTGCAGGATGTCGCGGCCGCGGCATCCGGTCTCGCCGCGTCCGGCGCGGCGGACCCGCACCGGCTGGCGATCAAGGGCGGGTCGGCCGGCGGGTGGACGGTACTGGCCGCGCTCGCCCGCACCGACGTCTTCGCCGCGGGCATCTCGCGCTACGGCGTCGGCGACGCGCGCGCCCTCGCGGCGGACACCCACGACTTCGAGTCCCGTTATCTCGACGGCCTCATCGGCCCGCTGCCGGAGGCCGAGGACCTGTACGTCGAACGGTCGCCCCTGACGCACATCGCGGGCTTCGCGGTACCCGTCCTCCTGCTGCAGGGCGCGGAGGACGCGGTCGTGCCGCCGTCGCAGGCCGAGGCGATCCGCGATGCCCTCGCCGCGCGGGGGGTCCCCCACGCGTACGTCCTGTACGAGGGCGAAGGGCACGGCTTCCGCCGCGCGGAGTCGGTCGTGCACGCGTTGGAGAGCGAGCTCGCGTTCCTCGGGCAGGTGTTCGGCTTCGAGACCCCGGGGGTGCCGCCGATCACGCTCGCGTTTCGACTCCTCGCTGCGCTCGTCGCTCAACGACCGGGCCTGTCCCCCACCGCCCCGCCCGGTCGTCGAGCGAGCGCAGCGAATCGAAACGCCCGACCGTCACCACCGGTCGTCGAGCGAGCGCAGCGAGTCGAAACGCCCGACTGTCACCACCGGTCGTTGAGCGAACGCAGCGAATCGAAACGCCCGACCGTCACCACCGGTCGTTGAGCGAACGCAGCGAATCGAAACGCCCGACCGCCCCGCCCGGTCGTCGAGCGAGCGCAGCGAATCGAAACGCCCGACCGTCACCACCGGTCGTTGAGCGAGCGCAGCGAGTCGAAACGCCCGACCGTCAGACGGCGTAGGGCGCGAGCTCCGCGGCGAGACGCTCCGAGACGTGCGCGTGCACGGCCGTGCCGTCCTCCTCGTGCGACGTCGAGACGATGTGCCCCGACTCGTGCACGGCGTTGATCAGGTCGCCGCGGTCGTACGGCACGAGCGCACGCACCTCGACGGCCGGAAGCGGCAGCGCCTCCTCGACCACGGCACGGAGCTGGTCGATGCCCTCGCCCGTCCGCGACGACACGAACAGCGCGCCCGGCTCGAGACCGCGCAGCACGAGTCGGGTGTCCTCGTCGACGAGGTCCGCCTTATTGAACACGACGATCTCGCGCGTGGAGCGCGCCCCCACGTCGCCCATCACGTCGCGCACGGTCGCGAGCTGCGCGGCGGGATCGGGGTGCGAGCCGTCGACGACGTGCACGAGCACGTCGGCGTCGCCCACCTCCTCCAGGGTCGAGCGGAACGCCTCGACGAGCTGGTGCGGGAGGTTCCGCACGAACCCGACGGTGTCGGTCAGCGTGTACACGCGGCCGTCGGCCGCCTCGGCCCGGCGCACCGTGGCATCCAGGGTCGCGAACAGCGCGTTCTCGACGAGCACGCCGGCGCTGGTCAGCCGGTTGAGCAGGCTGGACTTGCCGGCGTTGGTGTAGCCGGCGATCGCCACCGAGGGGATCGTGTTGCGCTTGCGCTCGCTGCGCTTGGCCTCGCGGGCGGGTGCGAAGTCGCGCAGCTGCTTGCGCAGCTGGGCCATCTTGGTGCGGATGCGGCGGCGATCGAGCTCGATCTTCGTCTCACCCGGACCGCGCGAGCCCATGCCGGCGCCACCGGCGCCCACCTGGCCACCGGCCTGACGGCTCATCGATTCGCCCCAGCCGCGCAGGCGCGGCAGCAGGTACTCGAGCTGGGCGAGTTCGACCTGGGCCTTGCCCTCGCGGCTCTTCGCGTGCTGGCTGAAGATGTCGAGGATGACGGTGGTGCGGTCGATGACCTTCACCTTCACGACGTCTTCCAGCGCACGGCGCTGGCTGGGGGCCAGCTCGGTGTCGGCGATGACGGTGTCGGCGCCCACGGCCGCCACCAGGTCGCGCAGCTCCGCGGCCTTGCCGCGGCCGATGTAGGTGGCGGGGTCGGGGTGCGGGCGACGCTGCAGCACGCCGTCGAGCACGACGGCTCCCGCGGTCTCGGCGAGCGCCGCGAGCTCGCGAAGGGAGTTCTCGGCATCCTCGTGCGATCCCTGGGGGTACACGCCCACGAGCACGACGTTCTCCAGCCGCAGCTGGCGGTACTCGACCTCGGTGACGTCCTCGAGCTCGGTCGACAGCCCGGGCACGCGGCGCAGCGCCGCGCGTTCCTCACGGTCCCACTGGTCGCCGTCGGTGTCGCCATAGGCGACGGTCGCGGAGTCCTGCAGCGCCTGGGCGGCCACGAAGACGCGCGCGCTCGAACGCCCCTCGGCGTGGGCCAGCACGCGATCCACCGGGTCGATCGGCGTCTCGTCGCCGTGCGCGTCGGTGGTCTCGGTGGTGTGGGTCATGGATTCCTTCCAGGTCAGCCTTGCAGTCTAGCCTCCCGCGGGGGCGGGTGGCTCCGGTACGCTCGCAGGATGGGGAGTGACCACTACTTCAGCGTCTCCCCGTCCAGCGCCGAGAACCTCCGCCGCATCCGTGTGTCCCTCGCCGGACGCTCTGGCGAGGTCACGACCGCGGGCGGGGTGTTCAGCCCCGACCACGTCGATGGCGGGACGGCCGTGCTCCTGGCGAACACGCCACCGCCTCCGCCGGGAGGGCATCTGCTCGACCTCGGCTGCGGGTGGGGGCCGATCGCGTTGAGCCTCGCCGTCCAGTCTCCCCACGCCACCGTGTGGGCGGTCGACGTGAACGACCGGGCCCTCGATCTCGTCCGCCGCAACGCCGCGGAGTGGGGACTCGACAACGTCAACGCCGCACGCCCAGAAGATGTTCCGGAGGACGTCCGCTTCCGCGGCATCCGGTCGAATCCCCCGATCCGGGTCGGCAAGAACGAGTTGCACGGCCTTCTGGAGCGCTGGCTTCCGCGGCTCGACGAGCGCAGCGACGCCTGGCTCGTCGTGCAGCGCAACCTCGGCTCGGATTCTCTGCAGCGCTGGCTCGCGGCCACCTTCGACGACGGCTACTCCGTGACACGGGCCGCGACCGGGCGAGGATTCCGGGTGCTGAAGGTGCGCCGGCACGGCGCCGTGCGCACGGGAGCCATCGAGCTTCCCTGACGTGCCCCTGGCGCCGGCGCGGGCGGCGCGCCGGCCTCAGGCGAGACGGACCTCGCCCGAGTAGACGAGCGCCGCCGGTCCGGACAGCAGGACGTGGTCTCCGTCGGCCTCGGCGACGATGCGTACACCGAGCGTGCCGCCGGGCACCTCCACGCTCCACCGGTCCGGCGCCGCGGCCCCCGCCCAGTGCCGGACCGCCAGCGCGGCGGCGGCCACACCGGTGCCGCACGACAGGGTCTCCCCGACGCCCCGCTCGAACACACGCATCCGGATCGTTCCGACGCCGTTCTGCACGAGCGGATCGGCCGGGACCACGAACTCGACGTTGGCGCCCTCGACCGGGTCGGGATGCAGCTGCGGCTGCACCGTGAGGTCGAGTCCGTCGAGCTCCGCGGAGCTGGAGAGGGCAACGACCACGTGCGGGTTGCCGACGTCGACGCCCTGTCCGGGCCGGGCGACGTCGAGGCCCCTCGCCTTCACCACGACATCGCCGTCGACCCGGAACACGCCGAGGTCGACCTCGAAGCCGAGGTCGCTGCGAGTGAGGGTCTTCACGCCCGCGCGGGTGCCGATGCGCAGCGGCGCGTCATCGATGTTCGCGCGGCCGGTGTCGACGAGGTACTTCGCGAACACGCGGGTGCCGTTGCCGCACATCTCCGCGGCCGATCCGTCGGCGTTGCGGTAGTCCATGAACCACTCGGCATCCGCCGTCGCCTCACCCTCGCGGAGGCGGGCGCTGCGGACGACGCGCAGGATGCCGTCGCCGCCGATGCCGAAGCGGCGGTCGCAGAGCGCGGCGATCTGGTCGGCCGACAGGTCGAGGGCACCGTCGTCGTCCGGGACGATCACGAAGTCGTTGCCCGTGCCGTGACCCTTGGTGAATGCGATCGGCTCTGCCACCCGGCCAGTCTACGGGCCGCGCGCTGTGCACCGGCGGGGTGGACGGCGGGCACGCGTCAGTCGGCGATCAGCCGCTTGCCGGTCATCCAGACATCGAACGGCTCGTACCCGAGGCGGGCGTAGAAGTCGTGGACCGCGGTGTTCTCCGGACGCACCATCAGCTCCACCTTCGGGCATCCGAGGGCGCGCAGGCCCTCCTCCGCCGTCTCCACGAGGCGGCGCGCGATCCCCTCGCCGCGACGCTCCGCGGCCGTCGCCAGGTAGTACAGCCACCCGCGATGCCCGTCGTAGCCGGCCATGACGGTGCCCACGAGGTCGCCCCGATCGTGGGCGACGAGGAACAGCTCGGGCTGCACGGTGAGCTTGCGGGCGATGTCCCGGTACGGGTCGTTCCAGGGCCGCGTCAGCCCCGCCTCTCGCCAGAGCGCGACGACGGCGTCCGTATCGGCGGTGGCGAAGGGGCGGATCTCGACGGCGGTCACGCCATCGAGTCTGCCAGCGCGGCGGCGTCCGCGTCGGGCGCGACCCAGTGGATGCCGGGGTACCGACGGAACCACGACACCTGTCGCCGCGCGTAGCGCCGCGTCAACGCCTGGGTATGCGCGATCGCCTCCGCCTGGTCGATGCGTCCGGCGAGCTGGTCGACGGCCTGAGCGTACCCGATGGCACGGCTCGCCGTGACCCCGCGCTCGAGGCCTCGCGCGCGGAGCGCCTCGACCTCGGCGAGCATCCCCTCGCGCCACATGCGCTCCACGCGCTCGTCGAGGCGCGCGACGAGCTGCGCACGGTCGAGCTCGACGCCGACGAGCATCGTGGGCTCCTGCCACAGCACCGGTTCCGCGGGCAGTGCCGCGCCGTGCCCGCGGTCGCCCTGCAGAGCGATCTCGAGCGCACGGACGATCCGACGCCCGTTGCGGGCGTCGATGCGCTCGGCCGTCCTCGGATCGAGGAGGCGGAGCCGTGCGAGCAGGGCGCCGGGGCCGTCCTGGGCGAGGTCCTGTTCGAGCCGCTCGCGCACCGCGTCGTCGTGCGGCGGGAAGCGGAAGTCGTAGACGACGCTCGACACGTACAGCCCCGAGCCGCCGACGAGGATGGCGTCGGCATCGCGGGAGAAGATGTCGGAGATCGTGGTGCGCGCGGCATCCTGATAGGCCGCGACCGCGGCCTCGTCGGTCACCTCCAGCACGTCGAAGAGGTGGTGCGGGATGCCGCGACGCTCGGCGACCGGCAGCTTCGCAGTCCCGATGTCCATCCCGCGGTAGAGCTGCATGGCATCGGCATTGACGATCTCCGCCGCGCGTCCGCGGGCGCCCAGCGCCTCGGCGAGGCGCAGCGACAGGTCCGTCTTGCCGGTGCCGGTGGCTCCGACGACGGCCCAGAGGCGCCCGGTCACCCGAGGCGCAGCGTGGGAAGGCCCAGCGACACCGCGCGCGGCGCGCCGCCCTCCGCGCCCGCGGGAGCGGGGACGCCGCAGGACTCGGCCTGCGTCCGGTCCCACGCATCGCCGGCGCGTGTGCGGCGGATCTGCAGCGGGGCGCCGTCGGTGCTGTCGGCGAGCAGGTGGAAGGGAGCGGCGTGGGTGACGGTCACGGTGACGACGTCGCCCGGGCGGGGCACCGCGGAGCCGTCGGGCAGCTCGAAGTGCACGAGGCGGTTGTCCTCCGCGCGGCCGGTCAGGCGGCGCGTCTCGGCGTCCTTCTTCCCTTCGCCCGTCGAGACGAGCACCTGGAGCTCGCGTCCGATCTGGGCCTGGTTCTCCTCCAGGCTGATGCGCTCCTGCAGGGCCACCAGGCGCTCGTAGCGCTCCTGGACGACGGCCTTGGGGATCTGGTCGGGCATCGTGGCGGCGGGCGTGCCCTCGCGGATGGAGTACTGGAACGTGAAGGCGCTCGCGAAACGGGCCTGCTCGACGACACGCATCGTGTCCTCGAAGTCCTCGTCGGTCTCGCCGGGGAAGCCGACGATGATGTCGGTGGAGATCGCCGCGTGCGGGATCCGCTCGCGGACCCGGTCCAGGATGCCGAGGAAGCGGTCGCTGCGATAGGAGCGCCGCATCGCGCGCAGGATCCGGTCGGAGCCGGACTGCAGCGGCATGTGCAGCTGAGGCATCACCTGCGGCGTCTCGGCCATCGCGTCGATCACGTCGTCGGTGAACGCCGCCGGATGCGGGCTCGTGAAACGGATGCGTTCCAGGCCGGGGATCTGACCGGCGGCGCGCAGCAGCTTGCCGAACGCCTGGCGGTCGCCGAACTCGACCCCGTAGCTGTTCACGTTCTGACCGAGGAGCGTGACCTCGATCGCGCCGTCGTCGACGAGGAGCCGGATCTCGTTCAGGATGTCGCCGGGGCGGCGGTCCTTCTCCTTGCCGCGCAGGCTCGGCACGATGCAGAACGTGCACGTGTTGTTGCAGCCCACGGAGATCGACACCCAGCCGCTGTGGACGGCGTCGCGCTTGGTGGGCAGCGTGGAGGGGAACACCTCGAGGGCCTCGAGGATCTCGAGCTCGGCGTCGCCGTTGTGCCGTGCGCGCTCCAGCAGGCGCGGAAGCGATCCCATGTTGTGGGTGCCGAAGACGACGTCGACCCAGGGCGCCTTCTCGAGGACGGCGTCCTTGTCCATCTGCGCCATGCAGCCGCCGACCGCGATCTGCATGCCCTCGTGGCGGTCTTTACGACTCTTGAGGTGTCCGAGCGTGCCGTACAGCTTGCCCGCGGCGTTGTCGCGCACGGCGCACGTGTTGATGACGACGACGTCGGCCTCGGTCCCCGCATCCGCACGCACGTATCCCGCGCTCTCGAGCGAACCCGACAGCCGCTCGGAGTCGTGGACGTTCATCTGGCAGCCGAAGGTGCGCACCTCGTAGGTGCGGGTGCGGCCGTCGGCGGCGACGGCGGCGAGCGACGGCGCGATCAGCGTGGGGGCGGCGGACGGAGAGGTCATGGTGCCTTCATTCTACGATCCGACGACGCGTCGGACTCCGGTGCGACTGCGGGCGCGGCGGGCGGCGGGCCCGCTCAGTCGAAGCGGACGGTACCCGCGGGCGGTCGCCGTACGGGCCGGCCGAGCTCGTCGAGCGCCTGCCGGGCGGCCGACAGCGCCGTCGCGCCGTAACCGCGCCGCGCAAGCTGGCCGGACAGTCGCCGCAGCGCCGTGTCGCGATCGAGGTCGCGCAGCGATCGCGCCTTCTGGCGCGCGAAGTCGAGCGCGCGTTCGGCCTCGTCGTCCGGCAACGCCCCGAGGGCCTCGTCGACCACATCACGAGGGATGCCGCGCTTGGCCAGCGCCTGCGCGAGCATGACCCGGCCCTGACCCTTCCGCTCGACGCCACTGTGGACGAGCTGCTCCGCGAGCGCCGCGTCGTCGAGATAGCCGAGGCCGCGCATCCGCGCCAGCACGTGCTCGATCGCGTCGTCTGCGAGGTCGCGCTCGCGGAGGAAGGCCCTCGCCTCCCGCTCCGACAGCGACCGCGTCCGTAGCCGCTTGACGAGCGCGGCCTCGGCGTCCTCCGCACGAGTCGCCGTGTCGGCATCCCAGGCGTCCGCCTCCGGACTGTCCTGCTCGTCCGTCCACGTCGTGTGCCACGTCGTCGACGGGGCGTCGCGGAACGGGGTCACTCCCCCGCGGTCCGCGTCCCCGACAGTCCTGTCCTCCGCAGTCGCGTCCTCCGCGGCCCCGTCGTCGCGCCGGGCGTGATGTGCTCCGCCGAACAGCGGGATCACGGGGGCGAGGCCGTCGCGCTCGCCCCCGTCGCGCGCACCGCTCATCAGGCCGGGCGGCGCGCAGCCAGATCGTCGGCGGGCACCGTCTCGGCGGCGCCGCGCGGCTGTCCGATGCCGAGCTTCTGCTTGATCTTGGTCTCGATCTCGGCGGCGATGTCGGGGTTCTTCAGCAGGAAGTTGCGCGCGTTCTCCTTGCCCTGCCCCAGCTGCTCGCCGTCGTAGGTGTACCAGGCACCGGACTTCTTGACCAGCGCGTGCTCCACACCGAAGTCGATGAGGGAGCCCTCGCGCGAGATGCCGATGCCATACAGGATGTCGAACTCGGCCTGCTTGAAGGGCGGAGCCATCTTGTTCTTGACGACCTTCACGCGCGTACGGTTTCCGACCGCCTCGGTTCCGTCCTTGAGGGTCTCGATACGACGGATGTCGAGGCGCACCGACGCGTAGAACTTCAACGCCTTACCACCGGCGGTGGTCTCCGGCGAGCCGAAGAACACGCCGATCTTCTCGCGCAGCTGGTTGATGAAGATCATCGTGGTGTTGGTCTGGTTGAGCCCACCGGTGAGCTTGCGCAGCGCCTGCGACATCAGTCGCGCCTGCAGACCCACGTGCGAGTCTCCCATCTCGCCCTCGATCTCGGCCTTGGGCACCAGCGCGGCGACCGAGTCGATCACGACGAGGTCGATCGCGCCGGAGCGCACCAGCATGTCGGCGATCTCCAGGGCCTGCTCCCCCGTGTCGGGCTGCGAGACGAGGAGCTGATCGATGTCGACGCCGAGCTTCTGGGCGTAATCGGGGTCGAGCGCGTGCTCCGCGTCGATGAAGGCGGCGATGCCGCCCGCGCGCTGCACGTTGGCGATCGCGTGCAGCGTCAGGGTCGTCTTACCCGACGACTCGGGACCGTAGATCTCGATGATGCGGCCGCGCGGCAGACCCCCGACGCCGAGGGCGACGTCCAGCGCGATGGATCCGGTCGGGATGACCTCGACGGGGGCGCGCTCGTCGCTGCCCAGTCGCATGACCGAGCCCTTTCCGAACTGCCGGTCGATCTGGGCGAGGGCCGATTCGAGGGCCTTCTCGCGGTCGGCGGGTGAGGGCATGACGTGCTCCTTGTGCTCTGCCGTCGGCGGCTCGGCCGCGTCGGGGATTCCGTCGCCTGTAGGCTGTCGCGCTCCCACCCGACGGGAGGGACGCTGCGACAAGGCGGAGGTGTCGTGATGACGATGTCCACGCTAGGGAGCGCCTCCGACATCGGTCGGGGGCACGCCCACGGATGTGGACAAACATCTCGCTCTACCTCATGTGCAGGAGCCTACGCCCCTCGAACAGAGTTTCGAGATCGCGACACGCCGTGGCGCCGCGCACACCGTCAGCGCCGACGGGGCTCCATCATGCCCACGCCGTGTCGGCGCGCGAGAGGCACGTCGGTCTCCACGCACAGCGCGAGCCAGATCTCCCGCGGATCCACCCCGTCGGCCAGCGCCTGCGCCGCGGTGCGATGACCGACACCGGACAGGGCGAGGTCGGCGACGAGGCTCGACCCGCGGGGGCCGAATTCGTCCGCGACCGCGCGCGCGAACTCACTGCGCCGCACGTCAGCGCAGCGAGAGCTCGGGCTGGACCAGACCGCCGTCGAGGGCGGCCAGATCGTCGGGGACGACGTCGGGGAAGACCTGCAGGCCTTCGAGGACGGATAGGCGGTCGCCCACCTCGCGCATGATGGTCGAGATCGGGACGTCGAGGGCCTCGGCGACCGCGGCGAGGATCTCGCTCGACGCCTCCTTCTGACCGCGCTCGACCTCGCTGAGGTAGCCCAGGGCGACGCTCGCGCGCCCGGCGACCTGACGGAGGGTGCGCCCCTTCTGCAGACGGAAGTCGCGCAGGACTTCGCCGATCTCCTGACGAACCAGGATCATGTTCGGGCCCCCTCCTCTACTCGTGTTCCCTCGCCGGTTTCGGTACCCGGGTGGACAACAGTACCCGACTTGCTGGCCACGATAGCCCTCACGTGCTGGGTAATGGTTGGGAATCGCTCAGACGTAACCAGCGCGACACGAACGGTATTCCCCGCGACATCGCCCGCGCGCGGGCGGGCGCGTCAGAGCGCGTCGAGCACCAGTCGGATGGCGCGCGCCGCGGTCTCCGCACGGATGCCGTCCCGGTCGCCGTCGAGCTGCACCGACTCCACCCGCGAGCCCAGGGGCGTCGCGACGGCGATGTGCACGGTTCCCACCGGCTGGCCGTCGGACGAGACCGGGCCGGCGATGCCGGTGGTCGCGATGCCGACATCGGCCGGAACACCGTCGCGTCCGAGGGCGCGGCGGGCCCCCTCGGCCATCTGGCTCGCGACCCGCGGGTGGACGGGCCCGTGCGCGTCGAGGAGGTGCTGCTCCACCCCGAGCAGGCTCGCCTTGACGTCGGTCGCGTAGGCGACCACCGCGCCGCGGAAGACCCGCGACGCCCCCGACACCGAGACGATGGAGGCGGCGACGAGACCGCCCGTGAGCGACTCCGCGGCGGCGATGGTCCAGCCCAGCTCCGCCAACCGGGCCACGAGGCGTTCGGGGTCGGTGCGGCGACCGACCGAGACGAGGGTGCTCTCGAGGTCGTCGGCGAGGCCGGTCTCGCCGGACGCGGGGGTGGGCGACGCGGTCATCGCCGGGGCTCCCCGGATCCGGCCGCCCGCGACGCGCGCGCGCCGCGCACCTCGGTCACGACGTAGTCGAGACCGCTCGCGACGGTGAGGACGACCGCGATGACCATGGCGATCGTGTTGACGACGTGGATCCCGTCGCCGACGAGGGTCGACAGCGGCAGCAGCGCGAGCGAGAGCGCGACGGCCTGGGCCACCGTCTTGAGCTTGCCCATCCACGCGGCGGCCACGACGTGGTCGCTCGCGACGACGAGGCGATGCACCGTGATGCCCACCTCGCGCACCAGCACGAGGATCGTGACCCACCAGGGCAGCTCGCCCAGGAGGGAGAGGCCGACGAACGCACAGCCGGTGAGCGCCTTGTCGGCGATGGGATCGAGGAGCTTGCCCAGGTCGGTGACGATCTCGTACCGGCGGGCGAGGTAGCCGTCGATGCCGTCGGTCGCGATGGCCACGATGAACAGCGCGCCCGCCCACCAGCGCAGGGCCCCGTCGGCGCCCTGGTCGGCGAGGAGCATCCAGAGGAAGACCGGTGCGCACAGGATGCGCACGATCGTGATCGCGTTCGGGAGCTGCCGGGGAATCGCCACGAGCCGAGCCTACCCGCGGGCTCGCCGCGTCGCCGCGCTCAATCGCGGCCGGTCAGACCCCAGGCATCCTCGGAGCCCTCGTCGCCGTCCACGACCTCGAGGCCCTCGAACTGCGAGGTCACGGCATCCGGACCGTACGGGTCGGCCGACGCCGCCGCCGCCGGCGGATCGTCGCCGCGGAGGCGAGCGAGCACCTCGGGGAGCTGGTCCGGCGTGACGAGGACGTCGCGGGCCTTCGAGCCCTCCGAGGGGCCGACGATCTCGCGGGACTCCAGGAGGTCCATCAGTCGTCCGGCCTTGGCGAACCCGACGCGGAGCTTGCGCTGCAGCATCGACGTCGACCCGAACTGCGTCGAGATGATCTGCTCGGCGGCCGCCAGCAGCAGGTCGAGGTCGTCCCCGATGTCGGCGTCGATCTCCTTCTTCTCGGCGACCGCCTGCACGTCGGCGCGATAGTCGGGTCGCGCCTGGTTCTTGACGTGGGTGACGACCTTCTCGATCTCGCTCTCGGCGACCCACGCCCCCTGCACGCGGATGGCCTTCGAGGCGCCCATCGGGAGGAACAGGCCGTCGCCCTGGCCGATCAGGCGGTCGGCGCCGGGCTGGTCGAGGATGACGCGGGAGTCCGTGACGCTCGTGACGGCGAACGCGAGCCGCGACGGGACGTTCGCCTTGATGAGACCGGTCACGACGTCCACCGAGGGGCGCTGCGTGGCGAGCACGAGGTGGATGCCGCTCGCGCGAGCGAGCTGGGTGATGCGCACGATCGAGTCCTCGACGTCGCGAGGGGCCACCATCATGAGGTCGGCGAGCTCGTCGACGACGACCAGCAGGTAGGGGTAGGGCTTGAGCACGCGCTCGCTGCCGACGGGGAGGTTGATCTCGCCCGCGACCACGGCCCGGTTGAAGTCGTCGATGTGACGGAAGCCGAACGACGCGAGGTCGTCGTAGCGCATGTCCATCTCCTTCACGACCCACTGGAGCGCCTCGGCGGCCTTCTTCGGGTTCGTGATGATGGGCGTGATGAGGTGCGGCACCCCGGCGTAGCTCGTGAGCTCGACACGCTTGGGGTCGATCAGCACCATCCGCACCTCGGAGGGCTTGGCACGCATGAGGAGGCTCGTGATCATCGAGTTCACGAAGCTCGACTTGCCCGAGCCGGTGGAGCCGGCCACGAGCAGGTGGGGCATCTTGGCGAGGTTCGCGACGACGTACCCGCCGCCGACGTCCTTGCCGACGCCGATCGTCATCGGATGGGTCTGACCCGTGGAGGCCGGGGAGCGCAGCACGTCGCCGAGGGTGACGATCTCGCGGTCGGTGTTGGGGATCTCCACGCCGATCGCGCTCTTGCCCGGGATGGGCGCGAGGATGCGGACCTCGTTGGAAGCGACGGCGTAGGCGATGTTGTTGGTCAGCGCCGTGATGCGCTCGACCTTGACGCCCGGGCCGAGGGAGATCTCGTACTGGGTGACCGTCGGTCCGCGCGAGAAGCCCGTGACGCGGGCGTCCACGCCGAACTGCTCGAACACGCCCATGATCGCCGCGACGACGCGGTCGTTCGCCTCGGAACGCGCCTTCGGCGGCGTTCCCTGCGCCAGCGCCGCCACCGAGGGCAGCACGTAGGGCGCCTGCGGCGGGCGACCGTCGTGGTCGTCGCCGAGGGCGGAGATGCCGGGAAGCGTGCCGTCGTCGAGGATGATCTCGCCGCTGTCCTCCCGGATGCCGGTGTCGGCACGGCGGGCGGCCTTCTTGGCGTTCGCGATCACCGAGGGGTCGATGATCTCGGTGGGCGCGTCGGCAAGGGGCAGCGGCGGGACGGGCGGCACCGCGACCGCCTGCTCGAAGCCGCCGTCGCCGGTGGTGTCCAGAAGGGCCGTCAGGTCGTCGGAGCCCAGATGACCGTCGACGTCCTCCTCGCGTCCCGACTTGTTGCGGCGCCACCAGGGCAGCTCCTTCTGCGCGGCGTCCTCGCCCTCGGCGAAGGCGACGGTCGGCGCGGTCTCGCCCGCGGGTGCCGGCTCCGGCCGTTCCGCGCCGAACATCCACGCGTACAGGTCGCCGAGACGCCGCCCGATCCGGTTCGGCGGGGTCTTGGTGATGATGAGCACGCTGAAGAAGGTGACGACGGCGAGCACCAGATAGGCGCCGATCTCCGTCAGCAGCGTGAGCGGCTCGCCCACGGTCCACCCGAACAGGCCGCCCGCGGTGCTGAGCGCGGGAAGTCCCTCGCGCGGCTGCGGACGCCCCCCGGCGACGTGGCAGAAACCCGCGATCGCCAGGACGAGCAGGCCGAACCCGATGCCGATGCGACCGTTGTCGTGCACCGACGGCGGATGCCGGAAGAGCCACCCGGCCAGCAGCATCAGCAGCACGGGCATGATGAACGCGACGCGCCCGATGAGCGCGCCGACGGTGAACGCGCTGATGGTCGTGCCGACGTCGGTCCCGATGAGGAACCACTCGACCACGGCACCGGCCGTCGCCAGCAGCACGAGCAGGAACGGGAAGCCGTCGCGACGCTGGTCCTTCTCGAGCGTCTCCTGGCCGAACGCCCGGAACATTCCGCCGACGGCATGGGCGACGCCGAGCCACGCGCGCACGGCGACGGGCGGGTGCTCCTCCTCGTCGACGTACTTCTTGGGTGCCGGCGCGGGCTTGCGGGCACGCGACGAGGAGCCCTTCGCGGACGCGCGGGCGTTCGTGGGCGTGCTCGTGGATCGTGCCATTACTCCACGGTAGGCCGCGGGGACCCCGGATCGCCGGATTGACGCGGCCCGAGCCCGCATCCGGCGCCGCCTTCCGGATCGCGCCGGCCTCGCCGGCCCCGCAGGGGATCAGCGCAGGCGCTTGACCATCGTGTCGCGACCGTGGCCTGCCTGCGTGACGGCGAAGCCCTCGCTGCGGTAGAGCGACTGGGCGTAGTTGCCCCGCTCGACCGACAGGCTGATCCGGCCGTAGCCCTGCGCCCGGGCGTGCTCGCAGAGCCGCTGGAGCAGGGCCCGGCCGACGCCGTGGGCTCGCCAGATCGGACGCACGCCGATGATGAGCTCGGGCACGCCCGTGCCGATGTAGCCGAAGCCGGGGTCGGTGCGCGGCAGCATCCGGTACCAGGCCGCTCCGAGCGGATCGTCCTGCGCGTCGACGGCGATGAAGCCGGCATCGCCGGGCCGCATCCAGCCCGAGATGTAGCGGGTGTGGTCCGGATGCGTCAGCACCTCGTGCCGCGGACGCGCTCCGCCCTGCCGCCAGTTCGCCGCCTCGACGACCATGTCGCCGAGGAACGCGCCATCGGCCTGCGTCGCAGGGCGCACACGGAAGCTGACGGGCATGGAGCCGATGCTAGCGCCCCGCCGCGACCGCTCAGGCCTCGATGACGAGCGGCACGATCATCGGACGCCGGCGCAGACGCTGGTTGACCCAGCGGCCGATCGTGCGGCGCACGACCTGCGACAGCGCATGGGCGTCCCGCACGCCCGACTGCGCCGCCTCCGTGAGCGCGGCGGCGATCTTCGGCTTGACGTCGTCGAAGACGCTGTCGTCCTCGGCGAAGCCGCGGGCGTGGATCTCGGGGCCCGTGATGATCCGTCCGGTCGCGGCGTCCACGACGACGATGACCGAGATGAAGCCCTCCTCGCCGAGGATGCGGCGGTCCTTCAGGTCTGCATCCGTGATCTCGCCGACGGTCGAGCCGTCGACGTAGACGAATCCCAGGTCGAGCTGGCCGACGACGCGGGCGACGCCGCCCTTGAGGTCGACCACCGTGCCGTTCTCCGCGATGATCGTGTTCTCCGCGGGGATGCCGGTGTCCTGCGCGAGCTTCGCGTTCGCGATGAGGTGCCGGTACTCGCCGTGCACCGGCATGACGTTGCGCGGCTGCAGGATGTTGTAGCAGTAGAGCAGCTCGCCGGCGGCGGCGTGACCCGACACGTGCACCTTGGCGTTGCCCTTGTGCACGACGTTCGCGCCGAGCTTGGTGAGGCCGTCGATCACGCGGTACACCGCGTTCTCGTTGCCCGGGATGAGGCTCGAGGCGAGGATCACGGTGTCGCCCGGACCGGGCTCGATCGCGTGGTCGAGGTTGGCCATGCGACTGAGCACGGCCATCGGCTCGCCCTGCGACCCCGTCGACATGTAGACGATCTTGTCGTCCGGCAGGTCCTGCGCCTTCTTGTAGTCGATGAGCACGCCGTCGGGCACGTGCAGATAGCCGAGGTCCTCGGCGATGGTCATGTTGCGCACCATCGAGCGGCCGAGGAACGCGAGCCGGCGCCCGTTGGCGGCGGCCGCGTCGATGACCTGCTGCACACGGTGGACGTGACTGGAGAAGCTCGCGACGATGACGCGACGGGGAGCCTTGGCGATGACCTGGTCGAGCACCGGGCCGATGTCGCGCTCGAGCGGCGTGAAGCCGGGGACGTCGGCGTTGGTCGAGTCGACGAGGAACAGGTCCACGCCGTCCTCGCCGAGGCTGGCGAAGGCGCGGAGGTCGGTGAGGCGGCCGTCCAGCGGCAGCTGGTCCATCTTGAAGTCGCCCGTGGCGAGCACCGTGCCGGCATCCGTGTGGATCGCGACGGCGAGCGCGTCGGGGATCGAGTGGTTGACCGCGACGAACTCGAGATCGAACGGGCCGACCTGCTCCTCCTGCCCCTCCTCGACCGTGAGGGTGTACGCCTTGATGCGATGCTCCTTGAGCTTCGCCTCCACGAGCGCGAGGGTCAGCTTCGAGCCGATGAGGGGGATGTCGCTCTTCAGGCGCAGCAGGTAGGGCACCGCGCCGATGTGGTCCTCGTGGCCGTGCGTGAGCACGACGCCCACGACGTCGTCGAGCCGGTCCTTGATGGGCTCGAAGTCGGGGAGGATGAGGTCGACCCCGGGCTGGTGCTCCTCGGGGAAGAGCACCCCGCAGTCGACCACGAGGAGCTTGCCCTCGTACTCGAAGACCGTCATGTTGCGACCGATCTCGCCGAGCCCGCCGAGCGGGATCACGCGGAGGGTCTGAGGGGCGAGCGCGGGGGGCTCGGAGAACGTCGTGGGCATCGTCTGCCTTTCGTGGATGCCGCGGCATCCACCGGTATCGCGGTCGCTCAGCGGGTGGTGCCGTGGACCTTGGGGAGCGCGCCGCCGGCGGCGGCGTTGCGGTCGGGTCGGAAGTTGGAGAAGTCTGCACCGTCGACGCCCGTGACGAGCGCGAGCTCGTCCTCGATGAGGGCGGCCTCCCACTCTTCGGGGCCGACGAGCGGCAGACGCACGCGCGGGCTGGAGATGCGGCCCAGGCCGTGCAGGATGTACTTCGCGCTCACCGTGCCGGGGACGTGGGTCATGACGGCGCGGACGAGCGGTTCGAGCTGCTGGTGGGCGGCCGTGGCGGTGGCCAGGTCGCCGCGGTTCACGGCGTCCACGATGACGCGGTAGGGCGTCGCGGTGATGTTCGCCGTCACGCCGATCAGACCCGCGGCGCCGATCGACAGGTGCGGGAGCACATTGGCGTCGTCGCCGGAGAAGTACATGAGATCGGTCTGGTTGAGCACCCGGCTGACCTCGCTGAAGTCGCCCTTGGCGTCCTTCACGGCGAGGATGTTCGGGTGGTTGGCCAGCCGCAGGATGGTCTCGTACTTGATCGGCACCCCGGTGCGGCCGGGGATGTCGTAGAGGATGACCGGGAGGTCGGTCGCATCGGCGACGAGGCGGAAGTGCGTCAGGATGCCGGCCTGCGTCGGCTTGTTGTAGTACGGCGTGACGATCATGATGCCGTCGGCGCCGGCCTTCTCGCTCGCCTTGTAGAGCTCGATGGCGTGCGCCGTCTCGTTCGAGCCGCCGCCGGTGATGATCTTGGCGCGGCCGGCGGAGACCGACTTGCCGACCTCGACGAGCGTGAGCTTCTCGGGGTCGGTGAGCGTGCTCGTCTCCCCCGTCGTGCCGGTGACGACGATGCCGTCGGCGCCGGCGGTGATGACGTCGTCGATGTGCTTCTCGACGGCGGGCCAGTCGACTTCACCGTCGGCCGTCATCGGGGTGACGAGCGCGACGAGGACCTGTCCGAAGGGATTGCCCGAGTGCGTCATGCCTCCAGGCTAGCGGCTCGCGGGGCGGAGGTCGGAGCGGGCCGTCACCGCCCGGTCGCGGCGAGTCGCGCCGCCCAGGGCGCGGGCAGCGCGCGTGCGAGGCCGACGAGCACCTTGTAACGCAGCGACGGGATCGACACCGCCGTGCCGCGTGCCGCGTCGCGCAGCCCCTCACGGACGACGTCGGCGGCCTCCAGCCACATCGCGGCGGGGATGCCCTCCTCCCCCGGGGGCAGTCCCAGACGCGCGTGGAAGTCGGTGTGGGTGAAGCCCGGGCAGACGGCCGTGACCGTCACGCCGCGTGGCCGGTAGACCGCGTTCGCCCAGCGGCTGAACGAGATCACCCACGCCTTGACGGCGCCGTAGGTTCCGCGCGGCAGGAAGCCCGCGACGGAGGCGACGTTGATGACGCGGCCGCTCCCCCGTTCGAGCATCCCGCCGAGTGCCGCGTGGCTCAGGCGCATCGTCGCCCGCACGTGCAGGTCGAGGTGGCGCTGCTCGTCGGCGATGTCGTTCGCGGCGAAGTCGAGGTCGAGACCGAAGCCCGCGTTGTTGACGAGGATCTCGATCGGATGCCGGCGGTCGGCGACGCGCTCGGCCACCGCGGCCAGTCCCTCGTCGGCGACGAGGTCGGCGGCGAGCACCTCGACGCCGACGCCCGTGTCGGCGCGCAATCGCGCGGCCAGGGCCTCCAGTGCGGCGCGATCGCGCGCGACGAGCACCAGATCGGCTCCGCGGGCGGCGAGCTGACGCGCGAACTCGGCGCCGAGACCCGAGCTCGCCCCCGTGATCAGTGCTGTCCTGGGCATGGGGCCACGCTAGTGCCGATCGGGAGGATCAGGGACGGATCAGCGTCAGGAAGCGGTAGGGGACGCCGGTCCGCGACACCGTCCAGCCCTCGGCGGGGTCGATGCGCGCGACGCTCCAGCCCGCGCGGACCGGAGCGAAGGTGTCGCCGTCCACCTCGAGGTCGAGCTCGGTCACCTCGAGCACGTCCGCGCGCGCGATCGCCTCCGCGAACAGTCCCGCGCCGCCGATGACCCACACCTCGGGCTCCGGCGCCGCCAGCGCCAGGGCATCGTCCAGCGAGGAGGCCCGCTCGGCGCCGTCGTCGGCCCAGCCGGGATCGCGGCTGACCACGATGTTGCGCCGCCCCGGGAGCGGCCGGAAACGCGGCGGGAACGACTCCCAGGTGCGCCGGCCCATGACCACGGGAGCACCCGTCGTCACGGCGCGGAAGTGCGCGAGATCCTCGGGCACGTGCCACGGCATCCCGCCGTCCTTGCCGATGACGCCGCCGCGCGCCTCGGCCCAGATCAGCCCCAGTCGCGTCATACGGCCACGGCCGCGCGGATCGCGGGGTGGTGCCGGTAGTCCTCGACGACGACGTCCTCGTACGTGTAGTCGAAGATCGACGCCGGGGTGCGGGCGAACGACAGCCGCGGGTACGGATACGGATCGCGGGAGAGCTGCTCGCGCACCTGCTCGACATGGTTGTCGTAGATGTGGCAGTCGCCCCCGGTCCAGACGAAATCACCCGGCTCGAGCCCCGTCTGCTGCGCGATCATCAGCGTCAGCAGCGCGTAGGACGCGATGTTGAACGGCACCCCGAGGAACATGTCGGCGCTGCGCTGGTACAGCTGGCACGACAGCTTGCCGTCCGCCACGTAGAACTGGAAGAGCGCATGGCAGGGAGCCAGCGCCATCTGCGGGATGTCCGCCGGGTTCCACGCCGACACGATGAGCCGCCGCGAGTCGGGGTTGCTGCGGATCTGCTCGATGACCTGCGAGATCTGATCGATCTGACCACCCGACGGTGTGGGCCAGGAGCGCCACTGGACGCCGTAGACCGGACCGAGCTCGCCGTCGGCATCCGCCCACTCGTCCCAGATGCTCACGCCGTGCTCCTGGAGCCATGCGACGTTCGACTCGCCGCGCAGGAACCACAGCAGCTCGTAGACGATCGACTTCAGGTGCACGCGCTTGGTCGTGATGAGCGGGAAGCCCTGCGCGAGGTCGAACCGGATCTGCCGACCGAAGACGCTCGTGGTCCCCGTTCCGGTGCGGTCGTCCTTGTGCACGCCGTGGGCGAGCACGTCGCGCAGGAGATCCTCGTACGGGGTGGGGATGGATGCCGCGGTCACGCCAGTCAGACTACCGGCGTGCGCGGACATCGGCTCTGTTACGCACGGCCCGTCATCTGCCCGCGCACCGCGCCTCGAAGCCCGAAGCGGCGGTATCGTGGCAGATTGTGACCATCGTCGATGCCGTGCTCCTGCTCACGGCGCTTCTCGCCGTCACCGTCGGCGTCGGCCTCTTCCTCCGCTGGAAGCAGAGCCGTCCTCGCCTGCAGAACCCCGACGAGGTCGTCGAGCCGCAGCGGCTCGGGGCCCCGGCGCTCGGCGAGCGGGCGACGCTCCTGCAGTTCAGCACCGAGATGTGCTCCCGCTGCCCGGGCGTGCACCGCGTGCTGGGATCGATCGCCGACGCGCACGACGGCGTCCTCCACCTCGACGTCGACCTCACGCACCGCCCCGACATCGCGAAGCACTTCCACGTGCTGCAGACGCCGACGACGCTCATCCTGGATCGGCACGGCGTCGTCCAGACGCGCTTCGGCGGCACGCCGAACCGCAATGCGATCGAACTCGAGCTCGATCGCGTCACCGCGGCCGCCGCCGTCTGACCGGGCGCTCCACGCGTCCCCCCGTTCCGTCGCGGGGCGGGCGCGTCTAGGCTCGGGAACGAATCCCCACGACATCGAGGAGCAGTCATGAGCGTCACGAGCGAAGCGTCCACGAGCTGGAAGGGATCCCTCACCGACGGATCCGGCGAGATCGCCTTCGAGAGCTCCAATCAGGGGCCGTTCGCGGTCGACTGGAAGGCCCGCAGCGAGGGCTCCGCGTCGGTCACGACGCCCGAGGAGCTGCTGGCCGCCGCCCATTCCTCCTGCTTCAGCATGGCCCTCTCCCACGCCCTGACCGGCAACGGCACCCCGCCCGAGAGCATCGAGACGACGGCATCCGCCACGTTCATCCCCGGCACCGGCATCACGGGATCGCACCTCAACGTCAATGCGGTCGTGCCCGGGCTGTCGGCCGAGGAGTTCGCGCGCATCGCCGGCGAGGCCAAGTCGGGCTGCCCCGTGTCGGCGGCGTTGACCGGCATCGAGATCACGCTCGAGGCCACGCTTGCCTGACACCGCCGCCGAGGGCCGCGTCGTCATCGCCGGCGCCTCCGGCCTCATCGGACGAGCGCTGTCGGACTCGCTGCGCGCCGACGGCATCCCGGTGACCCGCCTCGTCCGTCGCGAGAGCACGGCCGGCAACGAGGTCACCTGGGACCCCGGCCGCACGCCCCTGCCCCCGGCGGTGCTCGCCGGGGCGCGGGCGGTCGTCGGCCTCAACGGCGCCACCCTGGGACGCTTCCCGTGGACGCGCCGCTACAAGCACGACCTGGTGTGGTCGCGGATCGCACCGACCCAGGCGCTCGCCGCGGCCGTGCGCAGCCTCGGCGACGACGCACCGGCCTTCGTCTCGTCGTCCGCGGTGGGCTATTACCCCTCCGTCCCCGGCGCGACCCTCACCGAGTCCTCGCCGCGCGGCGAGTCCTTCCTCGCCGACCTCTGCGGCGAATGGGAGACGGCGGCGCTGCGCGGGGCGGGCGACCGGGCTCGCGTCGCGACCCTGCGCACGGCCCCCGTCGTGCACGCCGACGGCGTGCTCAAGCCGCTGCTGCTGCTCACGAGACTCGGACTCTCCGGACCCCTCGGACGCGGCACCCAGGTGTGGCCGTGGATCTCGCTGGACGACGAGGTGCGGGCCATCCGCCACATCATCGACACCGGCACGACCGGACCGGTCAACCTCACGGGACCCCAGCGCGCGACGGCGAACGACCTCGGCTTCGCCCTCGCACGCCGGATGAACCGGCCCTACCTCCTGCGGGTGCCCGAATGGGCGCTCACGCTCGTGCTCGGGCGCGACGCCGCGGAGGGCTTGCTGACGTGCGACATGCACGTCGTGCCGGAGGTGCTCACGGCATCCGGATTCACGTTCTCCCACCCCACGGTGGAGGATGCCGTGGCCGCCGCCGTCCCCGCGTGATCAGCCCGTCGGCGGGTTCTTCTCGATCGTGATCGCCCGGCGGATCGCCTCGCGGGCGCGCCGGCGGTCGCCGGCGCCGTCATAGGCCAGGCCGAGGCGGAACCACGCGCGCCAGTCGTCGGGGTGGCGCTCGACATCCGCGCGGTAGAGGGGGAAGACCGCGTCGGCCTGTTCCCGGTCGGGACGGCCGCTCACGCGGACGTCGAGCTCCTCCGCCGGCAGCGCCCGCTCGGCCTCGAGGCGCTTCGCGAGCCGCTCGGCCGCACGGCCGAAGGCCAGCTCGCGCCACAGGGCCCACGCCGCGATGACCGGCAGCACCACGAGGGCGATCCCCATCGCGATGCCGATCGGCTCGCCCGAGACCAGCAGCAGCCACGCGCGCTGCGCGACGAGCACGATGTAGAGCGCCAGCAGCACCGCCATCACGGCGACGCCGATGCGGGCGTTCATGCTCCGGTGACGCGGGCGACCTGGCCGGGGACCGCGCCCTCGTCGACGCGAGCCTCCGCCGGCGCCGCGTCGCGGCGGGAACCGAGCCCGAGGTCGATGAGCGCGTCGAGGCCGATGGTCACCCCCCGCGCATCGCGGGCGGCGACGAGGGCGACGCGGATGCCGGGGGCATACGCCTGGGCCGGGTCGACCGTGTCGTGCACGATCGACAGGGACTCGCCCGGACCCGACAGGATCGTCTCCTGCTTCGCGATGACGCCGGGCCGTCGCAGCGAGTGGATCGGCACGCTCGCCACCTGCTGGCCGCGGGCGCGCTGATCGACGTGCGGCGAGGCGACGGGACCGACCGCCGAGCGCGCATCGGCGATGAGCTCGGCCGTGCGCACGGCGGTGCCGCTCGGCGAGTCCACCTTGGTCTCGCGGTGGGTCTCGACGATCTCGATCGAGGGGAACAGCGGCGCGGCGGCCGCGGCGATGGCCGTCGCGACGACGGAGCCGAGCGAGAAGTTCGGGATGAAGACGGCGCCGGTGCCGGCCGCCTCGACGAGCGGGCGCACGAGCGCGATCCGCTCGGTCGACCACCCGGAGGTTCCGACGAGCACGTTCCGGCCCCGCTCGATCGCGGCGCGCACGACGTCGATCGAGACGCCGGGCGTGGAGGCGTCGACGACGAGGTCGGCGGCGTCGATCTCGGCGAGGTCGCTCGACGAGCCGAGCACGGCGACCGTCTCGAAGTCGTCCATCTCGTCGATCACGCCGGCGATGATCGCACCGAGCTTGCCGGTGCCGCCCACGAGGGCCACTCTCGTCGTCATGGTTCCAGCCTAGGGCGTGGACCCGACACGGTTACGCTCGAGGGATGGTCCGTCTCGAGCCGCTCACCGCCGACGATCCCCGTTCGCGTGCCCTCCTGGAGGAGTACTTCCGGATGCGTGCGGCGGCCTTCCCGCAGGGACAGGCCTACCAGCCGGTGTTTCCCGCGGCATCCGTGTTCACTCCCCCGGCCGGCGTGTTCCTGGTCGTTGTGGACGACGACGGCGCGGACGCGACGGACGCGGGCTGCGGCGGTATCCGTCGGATCGAGGACGGACCGGCGGGACCGCGCTACGAGGTGAAGCACCTCTACCTCCAGCCGCGCACGCGCGGCCGGGGATGGGGACGGCTGCTGCTGGAGGCGCTCGAGGAGCGGGCCCGCGGGTTCGGCGCCGCGGAGCTGGTGCTCGACACGCACCACACCCTCGACGCGGCCGGTGCGCTCTACGCCCGCTCCGGTTTCACCGCCGTCGAGCCCTACAACGACAACCCCAACGCGACGGTGTGGTTGCGCAAGGCGCTGTGAATCACGGCGGCGCCGTCGGGTGACGACCGTCGGAGATCCTCACGGTCGGGGCCGCACAGCCCCCGCGATCACGGCACGTGGAGGGTCTCGGCGACAGCGAATCCGACGTTGCGCACGCCGACACTCCCGCACGCCGACACTCCCGCACGCCGGAGCTCAGACGGGCGGCACCTCGGGCAGGCCCGTGCGCAGCTCCATCGGCAGGTGCGCCAGATCGTTGTGCGTCACGAGCGCCCACGGCCGCCCCTTGCGCTGGGCGAGCACCGTCAGGCCGCAGTGGGCCTGGTTGATCGTCATCCAGCGCCAGTCCGGCGCGTCGAGCACCTCCCGGACGAACCAGGCGATCACGGAGTTGTGGGTGATGAGCAGCTCGTGCGCGGCGGGCTTGCGCACGAGGAACTCCGCGACCGCGTCGCCCATCTGCGCGCGCCCCGCGTCGATCTCCGCCTCGGTGTACGACCCGAAGAACGGCTCGTAGATCGACGGCGTCTCGGGGAGCATGCCGGTCGGGATGCAGTCGAACAGCAGCGCCGACGGCTCGGGCGTCACCGACGGCAGACGGCCCGCGACCGCGCGGGCGGTCTCGGCGGCGCGCTCGAGGGGAGAGTGCCACACGGCATCCAGCGGAACGCCCGACAGCCGGTCGGCCAGCAGCTCCGCCTGGCGGCGACCGCGCGGCGACAGCGGACCGTCTTCGAGCCCGTGCTCCGCGTCGAGATGCTCTCCGTGTCGCACGAGGTACAGGTAATGCGTCACGTCAATACTCGTCTCGCCTGGGGGTGGGGCTCTTCCACCCTACGTCAGGCCGACGCGGCCCGACCGGGTCTTGACAGCGCCGCGCGCCGCCGCCACGACTACTGGATCGCGCGGGCGATCTCCGCCAGATGCGCCCGGCTCAGACGCGCTCCCACGCCCTGCACGAGCTCCTCCACATGACCGACGGCGAAGACGTTGACGATGGGTGCGACGACGGCGCGCTGCGCGAGCAGCCACGCGATCGCGACCGCGGAGGGCGGGATCGCCAGCTCGGCGCCGATCCGATCCAGCGCGCGGAGGGTGCGGGACCCCCGCCTGTTCATCGACGCCGCCAGCTGGATGCCGCGCACGGAGTACGCGACGTTGGCGCGGTCGCGGTGCACGCCGGCGAGGTAGCCGTGCTCGAGCGCCTGCGACGGCGTGACCGCGATGCCCTGCGCCCCCGCGACCAGGCGCAGATCGCCGTCGAACTCGCTCTGGCGGAGGATGTTGTAGGGCACGTCGAGCACCGTGAACCGCGGGTATCCCGCCGAGGCGAGGATGCGGGCCTCGACGAGCTGCGCCGCCGAGTGACCGAACGCGCCGACGGCGCGCACCTTCCCCGACTCGATGAGCCACTCGACGGTCGCCAGGGTGTCCTCGAGCGTCGTCGCGTCGTCGGAGGTCGCGTCGAGGTACAGCAGGTCGATCCGGTCCGTCTGCAGCCGCGTGAGGGAGGCCTCCACGGCGCGGATCAGGTTGACCGGTCCGAGGCCGGGGTTGTCGGGGTTGGATCCGATCCGCACGGCCAGCACCATGTCGTCACGGATGCCGCGGCGACCCAGCCACTGGCCGACGATGTGCTCGCTGCGCCCGGCGGCGTACCCGTCGGAGGTGTGCACGGCGTTGCCGCCCCACTCGCGGTACGCGTCGAGGATGCCGTGGGCGGCGGAGAGGTCGACGTGCCAGCCGAACTCGGCCGCGCCGAGCATGATGGGGAAGACGTCGAGCCCGGACTCGCCGAGCCCGGTGCGGATGACGGATCCCACGGGAGCCCCCTGGACGGGAATGGGCGCAGAGGGGTGCGGCGCCGCGACGACGCGCGACCCGGCCGCCGTGGCGCCGATGCCGAAGTAACCCATCCGTTCACCCCCTCACGCTGCCGCCGCTGCGGCCCCGTGTGTCTCGATACCCACCCCCCGATGTGTAGTTCCGAGGGTAGGCCAGCCCCGCACCGGCGCCGCGCATCGCGCCGAACGAACGGTAAACATTCCATAACGCTTCCGTCACGACGCCGTCGCGGGGCATCGGATGTCCGCCATTCGGTGGACATCACGTGAACGAACGGATGCCCGCCCCTCCGAGACGGGAGGAAGCGGGCATCCGTGTCCTTGGGCGGCGCGGCGACCCTACGGGGTGCCGCGCCGCGTGCGCTCAGCCTTCGGCGGGAGCCTCCGGGCCCTCGCTGGCGGCCGCACGGCCTTCCTGGTCGGCGGCCTCTTCGAGCACGGGCTCGAGCGACAGCTTGCCACGGTCGTCGATCTTCGTGATCTTGACGAGCAGCTTCTGGCCGACGCCGAGCACGTCCTCGACGTTCTCGACACGCTTGCCACCGGCGAGCTTGCGCACCTCGCTGATGTGCAGCAGGCCGTCCTTGCCGGGAAGCAGCGAGATGAACGCGCCGAACGCCGCCAGCTTGACGACCGTTCCGAGGAACTGCTCGCCGACCTCGGGGTTGGTCGGGTTCGCGATCGCGTTCACCTGGGCGCGGGCGGCCTCGGCCGATGGGCCGTCGGTCGCGCCGATGTAGACGGTGCCGTCCTCCTCGATGGAGATCTGCGCCCCCGTCTCGTCCTGGATCGCGTTGATCGTCTTGCCCTTCGGGCCGATCAGCTCGCCGATCTTGTCGACCGGGATCTGCACGCTGATGACGCGCGGCGCCGTCGGAGCCATCTCGTCCGGGCCGTCGATCGCGGCGTTCAGGACGTTCAGGATCGTCATGCGCGCGTCCTTCGCCTGCGTCAGCGCGGCGGTCAGCACCGACGACGGGATGCCGTCGAGCTTCGTGTCGAGCTGGATCGCCGTGACGAACTCGCTGGTACCGGCGACCTTGAAGTCCATGTCGCCGAGCGCGTCCTCCGCGCCCAGGATGTCGGTCAGCGCGGCGTAGCGCGTCTGGCCGTCGACCTGGTCGGAGACCAGACCCATCGCGATGCCGGCGACGGGGGCGCGCAGCGGCACACCCGCGTTCAGCAGCGACAGGGTCGAGGCGCAGACGGAGCCCATCGACGTCGAGCCGTTGGAGCCGAGGGCCTCGGACACCTGACGGATCGCGTAGGGGAACTCCTCGCGGCTGGGCAGCACCGGAACGAGCGCGCGCTCGGCCAGGAAGCCGTGCCCGATCTCGCGACGCTTCGGCGACCCGACGCGGCCGGTCTCACCGGTCGAGTAGGGCGGGAAGTTGTAGTGGTGCATGTAGCGCTTGCTCGTGGTCGGCGACAGCGAGTCGATCTGCTGCTCCATCTTGAGCATGTTCAGCGTCGTGACGCCCAGGATCTGGGTCTCACCGCGCTGGAAGATCGCGGAGCCGTGCACGCGCGGGATGACCTGGACCTCGGCATCCAGCGGACGGATGTCCGCCAGGCCGCGGCCGTCGATGCGGACGCCCTCGGTGAGGATGCGGCCGCGGACGATCAGCTTGGTGACCGACTTGTACGCGGCGCCGAACTCGGCCAGCGCGCTGTCGGGCAGCTCGCCCGCCTCGACGGCGGCGACCAGCTGAGCCTTGACGTCGTCCTTGACGGCGTCGTCGGCGTTCTGGCGCTCGATCTTGTCGGCGATCTGGTACACCGGCACCAGACGGTCGTAGGCGCGACCGGCGACGAAGTCGTAGGTCTCCGTCGCGTACGGCGGGAAGACCGGGTACGGCTGGATCTCCTTGGCCGCGGTGTTCGCGACGACGTTCTGCGCGGCGACGAGCGCGGTGATGAAGGGCTTGGCGGCCTCCAGACCCTGCGCGACGATCTCCTCGCTGGGCTTGGTGGCGCCGGCCTTGATGAGGTTCCAGCTGTTCTCGGTTGCCTCGGCCTCGACCATCATGATCGCGACGTCGCCGTCCTCCAGGACGCGACCGGCGACGATGAGGTCGAACACGGCCTCCTCGACCTGGGCGGCCGTCGGGAACGCGACCCACTGGTCGGCGTGCTCGCCGTGACCCGGGATGAGCGCGAGGCGCACACCGGCGATGGGGCCCGAGAACGGCAGACCGGAGATCTGCGTCGACAGGGATGCCGCGTTGATCGCGAGCGCGTCGTAGTACTCGCCCGGGGCGATGCTCAGCACGGTCACGACGATCTGGACCTCGTTGCGCAGGCCGTCGACGAACGACGGGCGCAGCGGACGGTCGATGAGGCGGCAGACGAGGATCGCCTCGGTGGAGGGGCGGCCCTCGCGACGGAAGAACGAGCCGGGGATCTTGCCGGCGGCGTAGGAGCGCTCCTCGACGTCGACGGTCAGCGGGAAGAAGTCGAAGCCCTCACGCGGGTGCTTGCCCGCGCTCGTGGCCGACAGCAGCATGGTCTCTTCGTCGAGGTACGCGGCGACGGCACCCTGTGCCTGCTGCGCGAGTCGTCCGGTCTCGAACCGGATCGTGCGGGTGCCGAAGCGGCCGTTGTCGAGAACGGCTTCGGCGGCGGTGATTTCTGGACCTTCCAAGAGGTCTCTCCTTCTTTGTTTAGACTCGCGCGCGCGTTTCGCGCACGAGATCGTGCGAAGGAGCAGGAACGGGCAGATCCAGACGCGCGGCGACACCGCGTGAGGCGCCGCCGGGACGGTCAGCGCTGGCCACCAGTAGAAAGCCACCGTTCGCATCGGATCGCGTCGAACGGGAACCCACCACAGGGGACCAGCTTCCTGCCGGCCTGCTCCGGATGCCGCAGAAGATCCACGGCAACCTGCCCAAGCCTATCAGTCGCGCCCTCGCCTGCGTATGGTTGGGGGCATGAGCACCGATGACACCACGGCATCCGAGGAGATGAAGCGCAAGTTCAGGGAGGCGCTCGACAAGAAGAACGCGCAGAGCCGCACCGGCGAGGCGCACCTGGACGGCGACTCGGCCGTGCACGGCACGCACGGCGCGGTCACCAAGCGGGAGTTCCGCCGCAAGAGCGGCTGACGCGCCGACGCGCCCCGCGGTCATCGCGGGTCAGCGCTGCGGCGTGCGCGCACGGTCGGACGACCCGCCGGCGGGCAGATCGACGTAGTCGGTGTGCTTCGCCGTCACGGCGTCGCCGGCCGTGCGCCCGCGCAGCCGCCGCCACGCCCACGGCAGCGCGTCGCGGGTGAGCCACGTGCCGCTGACCGGGCGGTCGTCGTCGGCGTGCAGGGCGGCATCGAGCGCACCGAGCGCCTCCACGTCGGGCAACCCGAGCACCTCGGCGGCGCGGTACGCCACGAACCGATGCCCGCGCGAGCTCAGGTGCACCTTGTCGTGCGCCCACTTCTCGCGCTCGCCGATGTCGGGATCGCTCTCGAGGTCCAGCAGGAAAGCCCCGTGCCGGGCGGCGATCTCGCGCAGCCGCACCGCGAAGCGGGCGAACCGGCGGGAGAACAGCCGTGAGGCGCGGCGGTCGGGCAGGAACGGCGTGACCAGCAGCACATCGCTGCCCGCCGCGCGCAGGCGGCCGACCGCGTCATCGACCCGGGCGGCCACGGTGTCGGCGTCGACGTGGTGCGACACGAGGTCGTTCGCGCCGATGAGCACGGTCGCGAGCTCGGGGCGCATCGCGAGCGCGCGCGGGAGCTGCTCGTCCAGCAGGTCGCCGACACGGCGGCTGCGCACGGCGAGGTTCGCATAGCGCACCGGTGTCGGCGAGCGCTGGGCCAGGAGGGTCGCCAGCCGGTCCGCCCAGCCGCGGTACTCCCCCTCCGGCATCCGCGACGTGTCGCACAGCCCTTCCGTCAACGAGTCGCCGAGGGCGATGATGCGCGACCATCCGCGCGGCGGCGGCGCCGGACGCTCCGCCGCGGGGGCCGAGGCCGACCCGACGCGTGTGCCGCGCTCCGCGCCGTGCAGCCGCCGCGCTTCGAGGTAGTACTGCTCCAGCGTGTCGACGAGGGCAGGCCAGGTCCGCCCCTCGACGCCGGCCCGCGCCGCCGCTCCGAAGGCCTGACGCTTGCTCGCGTCGCCGACCAGGTCGCGCACGCGATCGCGCAGGTCGTCGAGGTCGCCCGGCCGGTAGAGCCAGCCGTCGACGCTGGAGCGTACGAGGTCGACGGGGCCGCCGCGACCGGTCGCGACCACGGGTACGCCGCTGGCGTGGGCCTCCTGGATGGTCTGCCCGAACGTCTCGCTCTCCCCCGGATGCACGAAGACGTCGAAGCCGGCCATCGCCTGGGCGAGCTCGGCGCCGGCGAGGTGTCCGAGGAACACGGCGCGCGGCAGCGCGCGCTCCAGTCGCGCGCGGGCGGGGCCGTCGCCCACGATCACCAGGCGGACGCCGGGGATGTCGGCGAGAACCGCCAGGTCTTCGACCTGCTTCTCGGGGGCGAGACGCCCGACGTAGCCGACGATCACCTCGCCCGGCGCGATCCAGGAACGCCACGCCTCACTGCGGTGCTCGGGGCGGAAGCGCTGGGTGTCGACGCCCCGGCCCCACAGCCGTGTGCGATCGACGCCCAGTTCGTCGAGCTGTCGCAGCGCCGACGACGAGGGCGCGAGCGTCAGCGTGGCCCGGCCGTGCAGACGGGCCACGTGCGCGGCGGTCAGGGCGGTCGCCCGCGGGACGCCGTACTTGCGGGCGTAGGCGATGACATCGGTCTGGTAGACCGCGACGGTCGGCAGCTCCAGCGCCTCCGCCGCCGCGACGGCGCGCCAGCCGAGCACGAACGGCGAGGCGAGGTGCACGACGTCGGGCGCGTAGTCGCGCAGGATGCCGGCGAGCGTCCCGGTGCGCCCCAGCGCGATGCGCACCTGGCGGTAGGCGGGCAGCGGCACGGAGGGCAGCAGGGTGGTCGTCGCATCCGAGCGCGCACCCGGCGCACCCGGCGCGATGACGAGGGCGTCGTGGCCGCGTGCGGTGAGATGACGCACGGACTGCAGGACGGATCCGGTGACGCCGTTCATGTGAGGCAGGAACGACTCGGCGACGAACGCGACTCTCATGGGTCCAGGGTCGCGGGTGCGCGGCCCCGGGGGCGTGCTGACGGGCCCCGGGAACGCAGTGTTCCCCGAACGCTCCGCGGACGGTCACCGCACGGTCATCCCCGCCGCGCGCGTTCGCCGCGCGTTCATGGGCCCGTGCTACTCCGGGACGGTGACGGACGCATGGCTCCAGGCTCTCGCGCACAGCCCGTGGGCGCTGCCGGCGATGGCGGGGCTGGTGCTGGGCGATGCGCTGCTCGTCGTGATCCCCGGCGAGGCGGCGGTGACGACCTTCGGCGCGCTGGCGGTGGCCGAGGGCGCGCCGCCGCTGGTCGCGGTGATCGCCGTCGCCGCGCTGGCCGCCCTGCTCGGCGACCTCGGCTGCTACGCCCTCGGACGAACGGTCGGCCTCGATCGTTGGCGATGGATGCGGGGGCCGCGCGTGACCGCCGCGTTCGGCTGGGCCCGCGACGCCCTCGCGCGGCGCGGGGCGACGCTGATGTTCACGGCCCGCTTCATCCCGTTCGCCCGCCTGGCGGTCAATCTCGCGGCGGGCGCCTCCCGCATGCCGGTGCCGCGGTACCTGCTGCTGGCCGCTCCCGCGGCGACGGCGTGGGCGCTCTACCAGGCGCTGCTGGGAGCCGCCGTCGCCGCGATCGTGCCCGGCGGCACGGTCGTCGCCGTCGCGGTCTCGATCGCGCTCGCGCTCGCCCTCGGCGCGGCCGCCGACGCCGTGGCGGGCCGCGCGCGGCGACGCCGCGCCCCGGAGGCCTGAGGACAGGCACCCCCGGACGCGGCGACGTGACCGCGCCGTCAGTGCGCGGCCGCCCGGCGGCGGGCGCGCTCCTCCTTCGCGGCGGCCTCGTCGAGGGCAGCCTGCTCGAGTCCCTGCGTGCCGACGGCGCCGGTCGCGGTGGACATGCCGTCGTGGCCGTCACCGGTGAGGGTGGACTCGTCGAACGGCGCCCGACCGGCGAGCACCTCGCGGACGCGGTCGCGGTCGATCTGCTTCGTCCAGGTGCCGATGAGCAGCGTCGCGACGGCGTTGCCGGTGAAGTTCGTGACGGCGCGCCCCTCGGACATGAACCGGTCGATGCCCACGATCACGCCCACCCCGTTGACGAGGTCGGGGCGGAACGCCTGGAGCCCGCCGGCGAGCGTCGCCAGACCCGCCCCCGTGACCCCGGCGGCGCCCTTGGAGGCGATGATCATGAACACGAGCAGGCCGATCTGCTCGGACCACGACATCGGCGTTCCCATGCCCGCGGCGATGAACAGCGACGCCATCGTCAGGTAGATGGCCGTGCCGTCCAGGTTGAAGGAGTAGCCGGTCGGGACGGTGATGCCGACGACGGGCTTCGAGACGCCGAGGTGCTCCATCTTGGCGATCAGCCGGGGAAGGGCGGACTCGCTCGAGGAGGTGCCGACGATCAGCAGGTACTCGCGACCGAGGTACTTCATGAGTCGCAGGATGTTCACGCGGGTGACGGCGTACAGGAGCACCCCGAGGATGCCGAAGACGAACACGGCGCACGTGATGTAGAACGCGATCATGAGGATGCCGAGGCTGACGATGGCGGCGAAGCCGGTCTTGCCGACCACGGCGGCGATCGCGCCGAACGCGCCGATCGGGGCGAGCCAGAGGATCATCCCGAGGATGCGGAACACGAGCACCTGCAGCTGCTTGACGGCGTACATGATCGGCTCGCCCTTGCTGCCGAGTCCCTGCAGGGCGAAACCGACCAGCAGCGCGATGAAGAGCACCTGCAGCACGCTCTCGCCGGTGAAGGCCGAGAAGAACGTCGTGGGGATGATCCCCATGAGGAACTGGGTGGTCGAGGTGGCCTCGATGCTGGATGCGTCGTAGGTCGAGCTCGACATGTCCAGTCCCGTGCCCGGGTGGATGATGTTGCCCACGACGAGGCCGATGAACAGCGCGAACGTCGTCATCACCATGAAGTAACCCAGGGCCAGCCCGCCGATCTTGCCGACCGTGGCGGCCTTGGCGATGGAACCGACGCCGACCACGATGGTGCAGAAGATGATCGGCGCGATCATCATCTTGATGAGGTTGACGAACGCCTTGCCGATCGGCTCGAGCCCCTTCGCGAACTCGGGCCAGACGAGGCCGACGACGGCGCCCAGCACGACGGCGATGATCACCGACACGTAGAGCCAGGTGTGTTTGTCCCAGGACGTCTTGCCGCGGCGCCAGTTGTAGCCGGGGAGTCTGAAAGATGTCGTCGAGAGGGCCATGTCCGCCTCCAGGTGTGAACGGGTCGTTGTTCGCGGACCGCCGACGTTGGCGGCCACGTGCCCAGAGTGCGCCCACCGGGACCTCGTGGTTCACTTGTGGTCGTATTGGTCCCGCCCCCCGGGCGGCGACGCACGCCACCGCCGTTCACCGTCGAGAGGGGCGCCATGGCCCGCAGCATCGGACGCAGCGCCGCGTCCCGGCTGTTCCTGTGGCTCGCCGGTGCGGCGCTCGTGCTGGCGCTGGGGACGGCGGGGCTGCTCGTGCTGGAGGCCCAGCGGGCGGCCCGCGCCGAGGCGGAGCGGGCGACCCAGGCCGTCGCCGCGACACTCGCGGGCCTTCCCGAGGTCCGGTCCGCTCTCGCGGCGGGCGACGGCGAGGCGGCAACGCGCACGCTCCAGCCGATCGCGCGCGAGGTGATGTCGAGCGCGGGCGTCGATTTCGTCACCGTGATGGACACGGCCGGCATCCGCATCACGCACCGCGACCCGGCCCAGATCGGCCAGCACTACATCGGCACGATCCCGCCGTCGCCGCAGACGATCACCGAGGAGTTCACCGGAACCCTGGGTCCGTCGCTGCGCACGATCGTGCCGGTGGAGGCGGACGGGCGCCTCGTGGGCTGGGTGTCGGTCGGCGTGACGGTGCGCACCGTCACCGCGCAGGTCGTGCCGCGGCTGCTGGTGGTCGCGGCGGTCGGGCTCGCCCTCGTCGGGGCGGGACTGGCGGGGGCGGTGCTCGCGCGTCGAGCGACCCGGAGCGTCGCCGGCGACCTCCCCGCCGGAGCGATCCGCGACACCCTCGCCTCGGCCGAGTCGATGCGCACGCTCGGCGAGGCGCTGCGGGCGCAGACGCACGAGCACGGCAATCGGATGCACGCCGCCGTCGCCCTGATCGAGCTCGGCCGGAGCGCCGACGCCATCGGCATCCTGACCGACTCCGCACGCCAGAGCCAGGCGCTGGTCGACCAGGTCGCCGCGCGGACGGACGGCGACCCGACGGTGGGGGCGCTGTTGCTCGGCAAGGCGTCCCAGGCGATGGAGCGGGGAATCGAGTGGAGCGCGGACATCGCCGCCGACGCGCCCCGTTCGCTGCTCCGGCCGATCGACGCGGTCGCCCTCGTCGGCAACCTGATCGACAACGCCCTGGATGCCGCGGCCGCGGGCCCGGAGCCGCGCTGGGTGCGCGTGCACATGTCGCGCACCGCTGAGGACGAGCTGCTGCTCAGCGTCGCCGACTCGGGCGAGGGGCCCGACGAGCACACCCGCGCGCGGATGTTCGAACGGGGCTTCTCGACCAAGCCCGCCGGCGCGGACGGCCGGGGGGTGGGTCTGGCCCTGGTGCGCGCGGTCGTCGACGAGGTCGGCGGGACGATCTCGCTGGGGCTGTCGCCGACGACGTTCCGCGTGGTGCTGCCGACGGGACTGTCATGATCGGGGTGCTGCTGGTCGACGACGAGGCCCTGACTCTCGAGCTGCATCGCACCTACGTCAGCCGCGTGCCGGGCTTCGAAGTCGTGGCCGAATGCGCCGGCGCGCGCGCCGCCGTCGCGGCGGTGCTCGAGGCGCCCGAGCGGTCGCGGATCGATCTCGTCCTGCTCGACATGACGATGCCCGACGGCACGGGGCTGGACGTCCTGCGCCACATCCGGGCGCGCGCCGCGGACGTCGATGTGATCGCGATCACCTCGGTGCGCGACGCCGACGTGGTGCGTCAGGCGATCGCGCTCGGTGCGGTGCAGTACCTCGTGAAGCCCTTCACGTTCGCCGCCTTCCACGATCGGCTGGATCAGTACCGCGCGTATCGCGCGCGAGCCCGTGCCGCGACCGGAGCGGCGACGCAGTCGGAGATCGACGCGATGCTGGGCGCTCTGCGCCCGACGGGTCCCGTCGTGCTGCCGAAGGGCCTGTCTCCGGCATCCCTCGATCGCGTGTCGGACGCCGTCCGCGACCGCGGCCCCCTCTCGGCGACGGAGGCCGCCGACGCGCTGGGGATGTCGCGCGTGGCCGCGCGCCGCTACCTCGAACACCTCGCCGACGCGGGACGGGTCGAGCGTTCGCCGCGGTACGGCACGCGCGGGCGTCCCGAGACGGAGTACCGCTGGCGCTGATCAGCGCCCGGATGCCGCGACGCCCGCGTCGTCCCACCCGATCCCGCTCGATCCGGCGGCGTACTCCTCGAGCGGCACGTCGCCGCGCCGCCAGGCGTCGCGGACGGGCTGGATGATCCGCCAGCACTCCTCGGCGACGTCGCCGCGCACCGAGAGCATCGCGTCCGCGTCGAGGATCGCGGCCAACACCTCGGTGTAGGCCTGGTGCGAGCCCAGGCCGAGATCGGCTTCGAGGCGGGCCCGGTGCAGCGCGAACGGCCCGTCGCCGCCGTTGACGGAGATGTCCATCGTGACCCGGTCGGGGCCGAGGGAGAAGCGGATGACGCTGCCGGCGGCGTCGCCGGTGAAGCCCGCGGGCAGGTGGCGGACCGGCCGGAGCACCACGTCGATCTCCGCACGCTTGGCATCCAGAGCCTTCCCCGACCGCAGCGTGAAGGGCACGCCCGCCCACCGCGCGTTGCGCACCTCCACGGTGACCTGTGCCAGCGTCTCGGTCTCGCGTGCGGGATCGACGCCCGACTCGTCGACGTAGGAGGGCATCTGCTCGCCGCCGGCGGTGCCGGCCGTGTAACGGGCTCGGTGAGAGAAGCGCACCGCGTTGTCCTCCCAGACGTGCGTGGCGCGCAGGACCGCGGCGGTCGCGTCGCGGACGTCGGTCGCGTTCAGCGCCGCGGGCGGCTCCATCGCGACCACCGCCATGACCTGCAGGAGATGGCTCTGGATCATGTCGACGAGGGCGCCCGCGCGATCGTAGAAGCCCGCGCGCCCCTCGAGGCCCAGGGTCTCGTCGAACCGGATCTCGACCCGCTCGACGTGCTCGGCCGTCCACACGGGCTCGAGCAGGCGGTTGGCGAAGCGGACGCCGAGCACGTTCAGCACCGTGGATCGGCCGAGGAAGTGGTCCACGCGGAAGATCTGCTCCTCCGGCAGCAGCGTCCGCAGCACCTCGTTCAGCGCGCGGGCGCTCGCCTCGTCCTCGCCGAACGGCTTCTCGAGCGCCAGCACGGTCCCCGCCGGCAGGTCGCCCGGCGACAGCGCGGCGCACGCGGCCGCCGCGGCCGCAGGCGGCACGGCGAAGTAGAGCACGAGCCGGCCGTCGGGGGCGTCGCGCACGACGCGGCGCAGCCCCGCGGCGGTGGTCGCGTCGACGGCGAGGTAGGGCGTGGAGGCCACCGCGGCGAACGCCTCCTCGGCATCCGCTTCGCGAAACGCGGTGCGCACGCGACGCCGCCACTGCGCATCGCTGAGCGCCGTGCGTCCCACCCCCAGCAGATGGATGCGGCGATCGGGCTGACTCTTCAGCAGGTCGGCGACCGCGGGCAGCAGCAGCCGCTCGGTCAGATCGCCGCTCGCTCCGATGATGGCCAGTGTCGACACGTCGCCCATGAGCACACCCTACGTGGCCCCCTCCGCCCCGGGGAGACGGCAGAATCGTTGCGTGGCAGATGCACCTCCAGGATCGGACTCCTCGCCCGCGCCCATCGAGGACTACGCGCTGCTGAGCAGCAGCCGCACGGCGGCGCTGGTGTCGGGATCGGGGTCGATCGACTGGCTCTGCCTGCCGCGCTTCGACTCGGCGTCGGTGTTCGCCGCGCTTCTCGGCGACGAGCACCACGGGCAGTGGATGCTGCGCCCGACCGATCCGCAGGCGCAGCACACGCGGCGCTACGACGGCGAGACGTTCACGCTCGTCACGCGCTGGGAGAGCGCCGACGGTGTCGCCGAGGTGCACGACTGCCTCCCGGTCGATCCGCACCACCTCGACACCGCGAGCCGCACCGACCTCGTCCGGCGCGTGGTCGGCCTCTCCGGCAGCGTGGAGTTCGAGCAGCGCGTGCGGCTGCGGTTCGACTACGCGCGGGCCCTGCCCTGGGTGCGCCAGACCGGCACCGCCGAGGCGCCCGAGCTGACCGCCATCGCCGGCCCGGATGCGGTGGTCCTGCGCGGCGCCGCCCTCACGGCCACCGACCATCTGCACCGCGGTGCGTTCCGCGTCTCGTCGGGTGAGCGGCGCGACCTGACCCTCACCTGGCACGCTTCGCACCGTCCGGCGCCCGAGCCGCTCGACGTCGACGCGGCTCTCGCCCGCACCCGCGACTGGTGGAGCACGTGGGCGCAGCGCATCGACGTGCACGGCCCGCACCGCGAGGCCGTGGTGCGCTCGCTGCTGACCCTGCGCGCGCTGACGCACCGCGACACCGGCGGGATCATCGCCGCACCGACCACGTCCCTCCCCGAGCAGTTCGGCGGCGGCCGCAACTGGGACTACCGGTTCGTGTGGCTGCGCGACGCGTCCCTGACGATCGAGGTGCTGCTCGGACAGGGCTTCGCGCACGTCGTGGAGCACTGGCAGCGGTGGCTGCTGCGGGCCATCGCGGGAGATCCCGCCGACCTGCAGATCGTCTACGGCATCGCGGGCGAGCGCGACCTCGCCGAGCGCGAGCTGGAGAGCCTCCCCGGCTACCGGGGCGCCGCCCCCGTGCGCATCGGCAACGGCGCGGCCGGGCAGTACCAGGCCGACGTCACGGGCGAGGTGATGACCTGCCTGTTCGCGGCGCGGCAGGCGGGCATCGAGCAGTCGGACATCTCGTGGCCGCTCGAGCGTGCCCTGCTGCGCCGGGCCGAGAAGCGCATCGACGAGCCGGACAACGGCATCTGGGAGATCCGCGGCGACCCGCAGCTGTTCACGCACTCGCGGGCGATGGTGTGGGCGGCGTTCGACCGCGGCGTCCGGTCGGTGCGCGAGTTCGGCCTCGACGGGCCGGACGAGCGGTGGGAGCGTCTGCGCGATCGCGTGCGCGCCGACATCGATCGGCGCGGCGTGTCGGCGCGCGGGCACTTCGTGCAGCACGCCGGCACCGATGCGGTCGACGCGTCGCTCCTGTTGCTGCCGGTGGTCGGTTTCTGCGCCGCCGACGACCCGCGGATGCTGGCCACCGTCGCCGAGATCGAGCGCACGCTGATGGTCGACGGCCTCGTGCTGCGCTATCGGACCGAGTCCGGCGTGGACGGCCTCGAGGGCACCGAGAACCCGTTCCTCGCCTGCTCCTTCTGGCTCGTCGAGCAGTACGCCGCGAGCGGCCGGCTCGACGACGCCCGCGCGCTCATGGACCGTGCCTGCTCGCGCGCCAACGACGTCGGCCTGCTGTCGGAGGAGTACGACGTGGCCGGCAGACGCCAGGCCGGCAACACCCCGCAGGCGCTGTCGCACCTGGCGCTGGTGCGCGCGGCATCCGCCCTCGCCCGCGCCGAGGCGGCGCACGGCGACGCCCCCGACCGCGCCGGAGCGTGATCGGGGGCGTCGACGTGCGGGCTCACTCGCCGGCGAGACCGCCGAGCAGGTGGCCGAACGAGCGTCCCTCGCCGAGGTAGTTCGCCGGGTCGAACGGGTCGCCGCTGCCGGCGGGCTGACGGCGTGCGACGGCCTCGGCCAGTTCGCGGGCGCCGCGCTCGACGCGCGAGCTCAGCGGTGCGACCTGATCGGCGGCGGCTCCCCAGTCGCTGGATGCCGCGAACACACCGGTCGAGACCGTCTCGGCGTGGAGGTACGCGAACAGCGGGCGGATGGCGTAGTCGATCGCGAGCGAATGCCGCGCCGTTCCCGCATTGGCCCCGATCAGCACCGGCATGCCGGTGAGGGCGTCGGGATCGAGCACGTCGATGAACGACTTGAACAGGCCCGAGTAGCTCGTCGAGAAGATCGGCGTGACCACGATGAGCGCGTCGGCCGAGACCACCGTGTTGATGGCCGACTCCAGCGCGGGCGGCGCGAAGCCGGTCAGCAGGTTGTTCGTGATGTCGTGCGCGAGATCGCGCAGCTCGATCGTGTCGACGGTGGCCTGGATGGGGGCACCGTCGGGTCCCGACTGCTCCCCCAGCGCCGTCACGGTCGCGGCCGCGAGACGGTCGGCGAGCATGCGGGTGGACGACGGGTTGGACAGGCCGGCGGAGACGACGGCGATGCGCCGGGCGCTCATCGGGTCGCCCCCACACCGAACGCGGCGCCGGCCGGCGCGGGCGCGTCCTGATAGGGCGACGGGCCGCTGAGGTTGTCGCCGCGGTTGGCGCGCGGGGTGGCCTGGCGCGCCGGGCCGTCGCCGTACGCGGCGCGCACGAGCGAGGCGTGCGTGGGCGCGTCGGGCACGTTCTCCGGCCGGTCCTTCGCGAACTCCTTGCGCAGGACGGGCACGACCTCGCCGCCGAGGAAGTCGAGCTGCTCGAGCACGGTCTTCAGCGGGAGTCCGGCGTGGTCCATGAGGAACAGCTGGCGCTGGTAGTCGCCGAAGATGTCGCGCATGCCCGCGTAGCGGTCGATGACCTGCTGGGGCGAGCCGACCGTCAGCGGCGTCATCTCGGTGAAGTCCTCCATCGAGGGGCCGTGACCGTAGACCGGGGCGTTGTCGAAGTACGGACGGAACTGGTTCACGGCATCCTGCGAGTTCTTCGCCATGAACGCCTGTCCGCCGAGGCCGACGATCGCCGTCTCGGGGGCGCCGTGACCGTAGTGCTCCCAGCGCTGGCGGTACAGGCCGATGAGGCGCTGGTAGTGCTCGGCGGGCCAGAAGATGTTGTTCGCGAAGAAGCCGTCGCCGTAGTAGGCGGCCTGCTCGGCGATCTCGGGCGTGCGGATCGAGCCGTGCCAGACGAACGGCGCGACACCGTCGAGCGGCCGCGGGGTCGCGGTGAAGCCCTGGAGGGACGTGCGGAACTTCCCCTCCCAGTCGACCACGTCCTCACGCCACAGCGTGTGCAGCAGCGCGTAGTTCTCGATCGACAGCGGCAGACCCTGACGGATGTCCTTGCCGAACCACGGGTAGACCGGGCCGGTGTTGCCGCGGCCGAGCATGAGGTCCATGCGTCCGCCCGACAGGTGCTGCAGCATGGCGTAGTCCTCGGCGATCTT
This sequence comes from Microbacterium sp. MPR-TSA4, assembly GCF_058792815.1. Taxonomy (NCBI): domain Bacteria; kingdom Bacillati; phylum Actinomycetota; class Actinomycetes; order Micrococcales; family Microbacteriaceae; genus Microbacterium; species Microbacterium sp. MPR-TSA4. The sequence continues at coordinate 1,328 of NZ_JBXAFF010000006.1, read as the reverse complement.
CACCGGGTCGTTCGTCGTGATGAGCGTCGTCGAGGTCGAGACGATGAGCCGCTCGGTCTGGGCGGCGATGTAGGCCAGCGTGGTCGTCGGGGACGACGACCAGAACGGCGGGTTGTGGTGCTCGCCGAGGGCGAAGACGTCCAGGCCCACCTCTTCGGCGTGCTTCGCGATCTCGACGGTCGCGCGGATGCGCTCGGCCTCGCTGGGCGTGTGGCCCGTGGTCGGGTCCTGCGTGATGTCGCTGACGGTGAAGATGCCGAACTGCATCTGCGGGCTCTTCTCGTTCACGGTGTCCTTCGCCTTCCGGATGCCTCGGCATCCAATACATGCAAATGAATGTATCTGGTGCAACGCGGTGCTGTCCAGGTTATTCCCGCCCCGTCCTGCTCCCCCGGTAGGGTGACCAGACGATGACCGACCCTGTCCCCTCGCCCGCCTCCCCGGCACCGCGCCCGGCGAAACGGCGGGTGCCGCTGTGGGACAACGCCCGCTTCGCCTGCATCGTGCTGGTCGTCCTGGGCCACGCCATCCAGCGACTCACGTACGACAGCGACGCCGCGCTGGCGCTCTACCTCGTCGTCTACGCGTTCCACATGCCCGCCTTCGCCCTGATCTCCGGCTACTTCTCGACGTCGGACGGGCCGTCGCGGCGGCAGATGGCCCGGGTGCTGACGGACATCGTCGCCCCCTACGTGGTGTTCGAAAGCCTGTGGACGCTGACGAAGTGGCTCGTCGAGGGCGAGGCGAACCCCAACCTCACCCAGCCGTCCTGGACGCTGTGGTTCCTGCTCGCGCTCGCCATCTTCCGGCTCGTGCTGCCCTACCTGGCGCTCCTGCGGTGGCCGCTCGCGTGGACCGTCGCCGTCTCCCTCGCCGTCGGCTACTGGCCCAACGTCGACTCGACCCTGTCGCTGTCGCGCACGCTGGGCCTGCTCCCGTTCTTCACCCTCGGGTGGTGGGTGTCGCACCACCGGATCGTGCAGCGGCTCGACCTGCTCCGCCGTCGCCGCAGGGGTCCGCGGATCGCGGCCGTCGCCCTGTTCGCCGCGGCGGGCGCCGTGGCGTGGCTGTTCGCCGACACCTGGCGCGCGGTCGACCTGCGCCAGTGGCTGTTCTACGACCAGGACTACGCCGCGCTCGGCGGCCCCTGGTGGTCGGCCGCGGTGCGCCTGGCGCTGATGGCGATCGCGCTCGTCCTCAGTGTCGCGTTCTTCGCCCTCGTCCCGCGCGGCGCGTACGGGTGGACGGCGTTCGGGCGCTACACGATGTACGTGTACCTGCTCCACTCGTTCGTGCTGTACCCGTTCCGCGAGAGCGGTCTGCTGCGC
>NZ_JBXAFF010000005.1:0-130359 GCF_058792815.1 Microbacterium sp. MPR-TSA4 | reverse complement strand
GTCGCGCGGGGGTGGATGCGGGGGGTCTGCGGGTCGTCCGTCACGCCGCCAGTCTACTGCCGAAGCGCTTTGGCATAAGATGGGCGGCAGAAGCGCCACCGCTTGCGAGAGGATGTGCCCATGCCGCAGAGATCCGCGCGCCTGGCCGATGTCGCCCGGGCCGCAGGGGTGTCCGTGCCCACGGCCTCCCAGGTGATGAACGACACCGGGCGCGTCGCCGAGGCGACCCGACAGCGTGTCCTGGATGCCGCGCGCGACCTCGACTACCGGCCGAACGCCCTGGCCCGCAGCGTCGCCCTCGGACGCAGCCGCACCATCGGCGTGCTCGCCGAGAACGCCGCGGGCGCGTTCTGCATGCCGGTGCTGATCGGCATCAACCGCGCCCTCAGCGACCACGACCTGGCGAGCATCCTCTACGACGCGCGCCACGATCCGCAGCGGCGCCACCAGCACGTGCGGCACATGCTCGATCGGCAGGTCGACGGCATCATCGTGATCGGCGAGGGTCCCGACGTCCCGATCGCCGACATCGGCGCGAGCGACTCCCACCCCGTCGTGCACGCGTTCGGCCCGCACGACCCCGACCGGGCGGTGAGCGTCCACCCCGACGAGCACGCCGGAGGGGCACTGGCGGCCCGGACCCTCCTCGAGGCCGGCCGGCGGCGCATCGCCCACGTCACGGCGGCGGCCGCGTTGCCGTCGGTGCGGGAGCGCGCGGACGGCTTCACCGCAGCCGTGCACGCGGCGGGACGAGAGCCCGCGGTGATCCTGCATGGCGAGTTCAGCCGCGACTGGGGGCACCGCGCCGCCGAGCTGCTGCTCGCGCAGGCGCCCGACACCGACGCCGTCTTCGCCGGCAGCGACGCCATCGCGATCGGTCTGGCGGCGGGCCTGGAAGCCGCCGGCGTGCGGGTGCCCGACGACATCGCGATCATCGGCTACGACCACGTCGCCGGCTACGGCGAGGATGCCGACCCGTACCTCGCGTCGATCGATCCGCGGCTGACGGCCGTGGGCGAGCGCGCGGCGCAGTACCTCATCGCCGCCCTGGACGAGGACGACACCGCGGACGCCGCCCCCATCGCTCCCGCCTACGCCCCGGGCGCGACGGTCCGCGGCGGGGACGCCGCCCGCCTGCACCTGGTGGAGACGCTGCTGCGGACGGTGACCGCCCCACCGGTGCGCGGAACCTCGTCATCCACGCCCGACGCCGACCCGCGATGAGCGCCCTGACCTACACGGCCCCGTTCCCCTCGGCCGATGTCGAGGTGGTCGGCGCGCTCGGCTTCGCGCCGGGGAGGTACGGGGTGCGCCCGCGGCGGCTGCCGGAGTGGACGCGGCCGCAGATCCCCGACCCCGGCTTCGACTTCGTGGTGGGCATGACCTCGGGCGTGCGCGTGGCCACGTCGACCACGGCAGGCGTGATCGCCGTCGAGCTCGTCGTGATCGGGATCGCCCCCGGAGCGCCCGCAATCGTCGAGCTCGTCGTCGACGGCGAGCGCCGAGGCTCCGTCTCGGTCCCCGTCCCGGCGCAGACCCTCGTCGCCGCGGACGGGGCGCTCACCCAGGAGCGTCCCCCCGTGACGGTCTCCTTCGCCCTTCCTGCACCCGGCCGCGGCGCGCACGCCGTCGAGGTGTGGCTGCCGCACACCACGGCCGTCGAGCTCGTGGCGCTGCGCGCCGACGCGCCTCTCGCGCCGCCCCGCGACGCCCGGCCCGTGTGGCTGCACCACGGTTCGTCCATCAGCCAGTGCGGCGAGGCCTCCGCGCCCACCCGGACGTGGCCGGCGGTGGCCGCGGCGGCGGGTGCGGTGAGCCTGCGCAGCCTCGGCTTCAGCGGCAACGCCGTGGGCGATCCCTTCGTGGCGCGGACGATCCGCGACCACCCCGCCGACGCCATCAGCATCGAGATCGGCGTCAACGTCGTCAACGGCGATCTCCTGCGCCGGCGCCTGTTCGAACCCGTGCTGCACGGCGTGCTCGACACGATCCGGGACGGCCACCCCGACACGCCGCTCGTCGCGATCGGGCCGATCCCCTGCCCGTCCCTGGAGCGGATGCCGGGTCCGACCGTGATCGACCCCGCGACGGGCCAGGCGGTGAGCGCCGGCGACGCGCGGGAGCTCGAGCGCGGCGGGATGAGCCTCGCGATCGTCCGCGAGGCCTGGGGGAACGTGCTGGCCGCTCGCGCCGACGACCCGCGGCTGTTCTGGCTCGACGGTCGTGCGCTGCTGCCCGCCAGCGAGATCGGCGACCTCGACGACGGTCTGCATCCCAACGCGGCGGCCTACGAGCGCATGGGCGCCCGGTTCGCCGACTACGCGTTCGCGCCCGACGGCCCGTTCGCCGCCGTCGGGCAACGCCGCGCCTGAGCCCACGCGGACAGCGCACTCCGGACCTCCGGAGTGCGCTGTCGCGAGGGCGGAGCCGCGGGCTAGGCCCGGATGAAGGCGAGGATGTCGGGGTTGATGACCTCCGCGTGGGTCGTCAGCATGCCGTGGGGGTAGCCCTCGTAGATCTTGAGGGTCGAGTTCTGCAGGAGCTCGTGCTGCTTGAGCGCGGCATCCTTGTACGGCACGACCTGGTCGTCGTCGCCCTGGAGCACCAGCACGGGCACGGTGATCGACGTCAGGTCGTCGGTCTGGTCGGTCTCGGAGAAGGCCGCGATGCCGAGGTAGTGGGCCTGCGCGCTGCCGGTCATCCCCTGCCGCCACCAGTTGGCGATGACGGGCTCGGACACCGTCGCACCCTCGCGGTTGAAGCCGTAGAACGGCCCGGACGCGACCGCCTGGTAGAACTCCGCGCGGTTCGCCGCGAGCGCGCTGCGGAAACCGTCGAAGACGGAGAGCGGCGTGCCCTCGGGGTTCGCCGCGGTCTGCACCATCAGCGGCGGAACCGAGGAGACGAGCACGGCCTTGGCGACGCGCCCCTGGGGTTCGCCGTACCGGGCGACGTACCGCGCGACCTGACCGCCGCCGGTCGAATGTCCGACGTGAATCGCGTTGCGGAGGTCGAGGTGCTCGACGACGGCGCTCGCGTCGCTGGCGTAGTGGTCCATGTCGTGGCCGGTGGCGATCTGCGAGGACCGTCCGTGACCACGGCGGTCGCTGGCGACGACGCGGTAGCCCGCGTTCAGGAAGAAGAGCATCTGCGCGTCCCAGTCGTCGGAGGACAGCGGCCAGCCGTGGTGGAACATGATGGGCTGGGCGTCACGGGGACCCCAGTCCTTGAAGTAGATTTCCGCGCCATCTTCCGTCGTCACAAAAGACATGGTCGACCTCCAGGGTTATGTGATCCCGAGGCGGTCTCGGGACGACGATCCGGTGTTCCCGACTGCTGATCGAGCCGGGAGCGCGTTCACGATAACGCCGGACGAGAACCGCGGCGCTCCTACTTTTGTTCAGACTCTGGGAGGGCTCCCGCACGCCGGCCCGCCCGCGTTTCGACATCTGTCCTGTGACAGCGGGCCCGCACGCGCGTACCGTCTGGCGCAGGGGAACAACGTCCGACCGATGCGAAGAGGAGCCGACGATGGGCTACGTCGAACACCATCCGAAGAGCGTACTCGGCGCCGGCACCGCGGCGCCGGACTTCACGCTGCACCGCACGCCGGAGGACACCGTCACCCTGTCGAGCCTTCGCGGACAGCCGGTGGTGCTCATCTTCTACCCCGCCGACTGGAGCGCGGTGTGCGGCGACGAGCTCAATGTCGTCAACGCGGCGATGCCCCTTCTCACCGCCCACGGCGCGGCGGTGTTCGGCGTCTCCGTCGACGGCGTCTGGTCGCATCGGGCCTTCGTCGCGGATCGCGGCTTCACCTTCGCCCTGCTCAGCGACTTCGAGCCGAAGGGGCAGGTGTCCCGGCGCTACGGCGCCTACGACTTCCACACCGGCACGAGCACGCGTGCGCTGTTCGTCATCGACTCCTCGGGCGTCATCGCCTGGAGCTACCTGTCGCCCATCGACGTGAACCCGGGCGTCGACGGCGTCCTCGACGCGCTCGACGCCCTGGCATCGCCCACCACGCCCTCCCCCTGAGATCGGACCCGCCATGTCCCACCTTCGCATCCCCGTCTCCGACCACGACCACAGCTTCGGCCCGCCGGACGCCCCGGTGACGCTGGTCGAGTACGGCGACTACCAGTGCCCGTACTGCGGCCAGGCCTTCCCGATCGTGAAGCAGCTGCTGCACGAGTACGACGGGAAGATCCGATTCGTCTTCCGCAACTTCCCCCTCGCGCAGATCCACCCCGAGGCCGTCGACGCCGCCTTCGTCGCGGAGTTCGCCGCGGAGCACGGCGAGTTCTGGCAGGCGCACGACCTGCTCTACGAGAACCAGATCGACCTCGGCCCTCAGCTGTATCAGCGCATCTGCGAGGCGCTCGGCCTCGCCGTCGCCGATCTGGGGAAGGCGGCCGCGGAGGACCGGTACACCGCTCGGATACGGGCCGACGAAGAGGGCGGCATCCGCAGCGGGGTCAACGGCACCCCCACCTTCTTCCTCAACGGCGCCCTCGTGGAGGCCGGGACGGCAGGACTGGCGGAGGCGATCCGGTCGGCGCTCGCCGGCCACGGAAGCGGGTCCTGACCGATGGCGCAGCGGGCCACCCCGCTCGGGCTGCCGCAGATCTCGCACGGGGCGGGGTTCTGGGTCGTCGCGAGCGCCTTCGTCCTCGTGATGGCCTACGCGACCGTCCCGACCCCGCTGTACCCGCTGTATCAGGAGCGCGACGGCTTCCCCGTCGCCGTCATCACGCTCGTCTTCGCCGCGTTCGCGGTGGGTGTCGTGCTCAGCCTGTTCCTCCTCGGGCACGTGAGCGACTGGATGGGCCGGCGAAGGATGCTGACGGTGGCGATTCTGGTCGCCGCGCTCTCCGCCGGCATGTTCCTGCTCTGGACGGAGGTTCCGGGCCTCTTGGCGGCGCGGCTCGTGAACGGGGCGAGCGTCGGAATCCTCACCGCGACGGCGACCGCCCACCTCGGCGAGCTGCGCACTCACGCCCGACCCACCGAGAGCGTCGTCGTCGCGGCGTCGGTCGCCGGCGCCGCCAATCTGGGCGGCCTGGCGCTCGGTCCGCTGATCGGCGGACTCTTCGCCGAGTTCCTCCCCGATCCGCTCGTCCTCCCCCACGCCGTGTTCCTCGTCCTGCTCATCGTCGCGGCGATCGCCGTCAGCTGCGTCCCCGAGACGGTGCCGGAGCCGGAGGAGCGTCGGCGCTATCGGCCGCAACGCATCGCCGCTCCCCCGCGCGGGCGCGCCGCGTTCGTGGCCGCCGGTTTCGGGGCGTTCGCGGGCTTCGCCCTGTTCGGGCTGTTCACCTCGCTCGCGCCCACCATCCTCATCGCAACGTTCGATCAGCACGACCACCTCCTCGCCGGCATCGCGGCGTCCTGCGTCTTCGCCGCGGCGGCGATCGGCCAAGCGGCACTCGCCGCCGTCCCGCTGCGCATCCAGCTGACCATCGCGGCCGTGTGCTGCGCGGTCGGGCTGGCTTCCGTCGCCGTCGGCGCGTTCGCTCCCTCGCTCGGCGTCTTCCTCGTCGGCGGCGTCGTGTCGGGCGTCGGCGTCGGTGTGCTGTTCAAGTCCGCCATCGCCACCGCCGCGGGGCTGGCCGAGCCGGGCCGCCGCGGGGAGACCCTCGCGCTCATCTTCCTGGTGGCGTACTGCGGACTGGCCCTTCCGGTGCTGGCGATCGGGGTGAGCCTCACCGTCGCCCCGCAGGCGATCGTGCTCCTCGTCTTCTCCGCCGCCGTGCTGGTGGCGACCGTCTCCGCGGCGCTGGTCATGCGCCGCGCGGCGGCATCCGGCGCGTGAGAGGAGCGGGCGGCTCGTCGGCGGCCGGCTCTGTCAGACTGACGGCTGTGAGAGGGAGGGCGTCGTGACCGAGCCGTCACCGTTCGGCCAGCTGCTCCGGTCGCTGCGCGTCGGGCAGAACTCGACGCTGGAGTCCCTCGCGGCCGCTTCCGGTGTGAGCGTACGAACCATCGGCGACCTCGAGAGAGGCGCCAGCACCTCGCCCCAGCGTCGCACCGTCGAGGCACTGGCCCAGGGGCTCGGCCTGGACGTCGCCGCGCGACACGCGTTCCTCCGGGCGGCCCGCGCCCGTCCCCGCGGCGTCGACGCCGCGGAGGCGACCGGGGGCGTCTCGCCTCATCGGGTGTTCGACTTCTCCGGGCGAGAGCGCGAGATCCGTGAGGCCCTCGACATCCTCGAAGGAGAACGCGAGCCCGGCGAGAGTCGCCCGGCGCTCGTCATCAGCGGCGCCCCCGGCATCGGCAAGACGACGGGCGCCGTCGAGATCCTCGCCCGCGGCCGATCCGCCCAGGATCCCACCGTCTTCGTCGGCCTGGACGGCTTCAACGCCTCGCCGCTGACGCCCCTCCAGATCATCACCGCGATGCTCCGCCAGCTGCAGGGGACGCAGCAGAAGGCGCCCGCGGATCTCGACGTCGCCGCTCGGCAATGGCGCGCGGCCGTCGACGCCCGTCCGGTGCGCGTCCTGCTCGACAACGCCGCGAACGAGTCGCAGGTCCGCCCGATCCTCTCGATCTGCAGCGGCGAGATCGTCGTCGTGACGTCGCGCCGCAGCCTCGCCGGGCTGGAAGGAGTGCGGCGGCTGCGCTTCGGTCCTCTGCAACGCGACGAGAGCGTCTCTCTCCTGCGCCGCCTCATCCCGCAGGCCGGAGCCGACGACGAGGCGCTCGACGAAGTCGCGGGGCTGTGCGACGACGTCCCGCTCGCACTGCGCGTGGTGGGCAGCCGCATCGCCAGCCGGCCGGAATGGAACGTCGAGGACCTGCTGCGGCGACTGCGGACCACCGAGGACCGGTTGCGGCTGCTCGTCGCCGGCGACCTGGCGGTCGAAGCCGCCATCTCCCTCTCCTACGAAGAGCTCGACCCTCGCACGGCCGCGCTCTTCCGGTGGGTCGCGCTCATCGGCGGCAAGACCTTCGATGCGCAGCTGGCCGCCGCCGCGGTCCGCTCGACCGAGGTCGCAGAAGTGGAGTTCCGACTCGACGACCTGACCGACCTCGGGCTGCTGGAAGCGCGCGGCGGCGACCGCTATCGCCTGCACGACCTCATGCGGCTGTTCGGCCTGAACAGGCTGCGCGACGTCGTCGGTGCGGACGAGCTCGAACGGCGCCGCGCGCACATCCGCGCCTGGATCCTGGGGAGCCTGGAACGGGCGGGGGCCTGGTTCGAGCCGGAGAGGGAGCAGCACACGGCGGGCCGGGTCGGTCGCGGCTTCGTCAGCGCCGACGCGGCGGCACTGTGGATCCGCACGGAAGCCGAGCACTGGTGGCCGGCGTATGCGGAGGCCGCCGAGCTGGGCGAGAACGAGACGGTCGTCGACGTCGCCGACGCCCTCCACTGGTACTCCGACGTCTGGCTCTCCTGGGGGAACTGGCATCGGTTCTTCTCCCTCGCCGTCACCGCCGCGCAGAGTCTGCGCAATCCGCTGATGGAGGCGACGCATCTCGGCTACCTCGCGTGGGCCGAGATCGTGGAGGTCGGAGACCGCGAGCGCGCCGTCGTGACGGCACGCTCGGCACTCCGCGCGGCGCTGAGCGCCGGCGACGCCACGCAGGAGGGGTGGGCGAACTACTACGTGGGATGGGCGAGCTGGCTGCTCGGCCGTGTCGTCGAGGCCGCAGACGCCGCCGAGGGCGCGATCCGGGCGTTCTCACTCGCGGGCGAGAAGGTGGGAGTGGAGAACGCGCGCCTGCTGACGACGATGATCATGAACACCCGCGGGGAGCACCTCGCGGCGATCGAGGAGCTGGAGTCCACGCTCGCGCGCATCCAGGCCGAACCCGAGGCCGACGGCTTCCTCACGCTCATCACGCGATACGCGGCCTATCTGGACCTCGTCGACGCGTACATCGCCGTCGGCCGCTACGACGACGGGATCCGGGCGGGCGCGATCGGCATCCAGATCGCCCGTTCGCTCAACGACGACATGCGGGTCGCCCTGATGATGCGCCGCCACATCCGCGCGCTGATCGAAGCCGGGGAGTCGGAAGCGGCGATGGCCGAGGCGGAGGAGGCGTTGCGCCTGCTCGGCCCGGGAAGCAGCGAGGCCTTCATCTTCGCCCGGTTCCGCCGAGAGATCGCGGGGATGACGGCAGGACGGACGACCGCGCGAGATGCGCCTCACAGCGGGAGCGAGTCGCCCAGCTCCTGACCGTAGCGGGCGATGGCGCGGCCCACCGGCAGCCGGTCCCGGTCGTAGGTCGCGAGCGCGTCGGCGAGGGAGAGCTCGGTGCCCAGGAGGTCCACCAGCGCCATCGCGTCTCCCGCGGCTTTGGCCGCGCCCATCGCGGTGTGCGGGCGCACGACGACGGCGGCGTCGCCGACGAGCGCGACGGACGGCGCCGCCATCCGCGGCGCGACGTAGTCGTAGAGGGCCTGCAGGAACGGTCGCGGCTCGGCCGCGACGGCATCCGCGAACGGCACCGGCAGCTCTGCCGCGGCGGCCGCGACGAGCGATTGTCGGAGGTCTGCCGGGAGGTCTCCCGGTGCGAGAGAGGTGCTCGCGGCACCGTGCCCGCACGCGACCATCAGGCGTTCCAGCTCCGGAGACGGCAGCGACCGGTACCAGACCCAGTTGTACCGACGCCGCCCCGGCGCCGTCTGCCCGTCCGGCCCCGGGACCAGGTAGCCCAGCATGTGGGCGCCCGGCGCCGTGTAGAAGGCGAACCGTTCGAGCAGGATGTCCGCGGCCCGCTCCGGGAGCGCCGCCTCCGGCACGAGCCCGCGCCAGGTGAGGTAGCCGACGTAGCGGTTGTCCGACCGCTCGGGCGCGACGGCGCGTCGGACGACGGAGTTGAGACCGTCGGCGCCGACGACCAGGTCGAACGGGATCGTCGTCCCGTCCTCGATGCGGACGGTCGCGTGCCGGCCGTCCGACCGCACCTCCGTGACCGCACTGCCGAGCCGGTAGCGGCCGGCGGGGATGAGCGCCCGCAGGCCGTCGTAGATGTAGTCCCACGACAGCTGGGTCTGGGGCGTCGGGTCGCGATGGAGCACCTCGCCGCGGCGGCCGAGCGTGATGCGTTCGCGCGCCTCCACGCCGGATCGCAGCACCGAGGTCAACCCCAGCCTCGCGAGGACGTCGAACAGGTCCTGCTGACCGACCAGGCCCGCGCCGCGTCGGGCCAGCCCCGCGCGGGACCGTTCGAGGACGGTGACGTCGTGACCTGCCTGATGCAGCAGGGCAGCGGTGAACAGGCCCCCGAGAGACCCGCCGATCACGCCCACCCGCAACGCCGTCCTCATCGTCCGACCTCTCCTGAGCGGGGCATGGGTCGACGGTATCGCCCCGGCCGCGCGCGGCGCTTCGACGTTCGCCGGAAGTCCGCCCCCACACCATCAGGCACGTCCGGTCGCCTCCCAGAGCCGGATGAGCTTGAGCGCGACGTGGAGCGTGCTGCGCTTGATGCCGTCGCTCAGAGCGTCGCGGACGACCTCCGGCATCCGCTCGAGCCGGTAGTACAGCGTCGTGCGGTGCACGAAGAGGATCTCGCACGCCGCCACCACGTTCGCGCCGACATCCAGGTAGGTCTCGATGGTCTCTCGTTGGCTGCCGTCGCCGTGCACGTACAGCGCATGCGCGGCCGGCGAGATGATGCGCAGGTGCTCCGGGTTCGCCGAGGCCGAGGCCAGCAGCAGCCAGCCGCCGAGCTCACTGGCGTCGACCGCCGGATGGAACTGCGGAAGCGCGGCGGCGAGAGAAGCGGCGATGACCGCTTCGTCGGCCGCGGCACGCACGTCCTCCGCCCCCGGCGCAGGAGAGGCCGAGCCGATTCCCAGGACGCGGATGCCGCGCGCGGTCGCCTCCCGGAGGATCACGTCGTCGATGCCGCGATCGGACGGCTGCCCCACGAGCATGACCATGCCGGCATGCAGGGCCATGAAGTGGTGGGGAACGGGGCGCAGATTCGCGAGGTGCCGGGCGAAGGCGATGGCATGGATGTCCGTGACGGTCGCGTCGACGAGCAGCGCGCGCACGACCGTGCCCTCGTCGCGGTGCAGCCACCGTTGCTGCACCGCGCGGGCGTACGCGCTCCGCCGAACGCCCTCGTCGTCGTGCAGGAGATCGTGCAGCACCGATTCGCGGCTCGTCCCTCCCTCCGCGCGCAACAGGTCTCGCACGAGGAGGGATGCCGCATCGAGCGCCTCGAAGTCCGACGGGCCGAGGGATCGTCCCTCCGTCTGCACGGCGATGTGCGCCACCACGACGCCCCGGTCCTCCACCGTCACGTCGAGCCGGCGCGGTGCCGCGAGCGACGGATCCGTCGCGCCGCACACGCCGGCGGGCGCAGACGGCGGTCCGCCGCGGACCCACACCGGACGTCCGAGCGCGGCGGTGAGCTGTTCGGCGATGCCCTGCAACGTGGCAGGCACGACGGCACTGCTCTCGCTGGCTTTCACGGATGCACTCCTATCCGGGCCGGGCCCACCATGAGGCCGCGCCGGCAGTAGCCGACACGCAGCCACACCGAAGTCGAGTCACAGCCATCCGACCGCGTCCGCGACAGCAGCACCAGGAAGAAAACAGGCAGAAGTGCGACGTCTCCGCATCCACCGTGGGCACCGTCCGCCGGCCGGGCCACGTCTCCGACTCCTGTCGGAGTGCTGTCGGCGCACTCGTTCCTAGATTCGTCTCAGGGCCGGCACAACCACCACGAGGTATCCACATGACAGCACGTACGACGGTCGTCCTGGTTCACGGCGCCTTCCTGGACGCGTCCAGCTGGTGGCCGATCGCGCTGCGCCTGCTCGGAGGCGGGCATCCCGTGCTCGCCCCTCCCCTGGTCGGCCGCAGCTTCGACGGCGACTGCACCTACATCCGCACCGTCGTCGAGCGCATCGACGGGGCGGTGCTGCTCGTCGGGCACGGCTACGGAGCGGCCGTGATCACCGTCGCGGGAGACGCGGCGAACGTCACCGGCTTGCTCTTCATCGCCGGCTACGCGCTCGAGCGCGGCGAGAGCATCGGCGAGATGCGCGACGCCTTCGCCCCGGACGAGGTCTCCCAGCACCTCGTCCCCGCGATGTTCCGCGACGACCACGGCGTTCCCGGCACGGAGGTGACCGTCGCCGTCGACGCGTTCCCCCGCCTGCTCGCCGAGGGTCTCCCCGCCGACGAGGCCTCGGTGCTCGCCGTCTCGCAGCGGCCGGTGTCGGTGTCGGTGTTCAGCGAGCGCGCGCGCGTCGAGGCCTGGCGCGGCAGGCCCAGTTGGGGCGTCGTCGCCACGGAGGATCGCGCGATCAACCCCGACGTGCAGCGCTTCGGGTACCGGCGCGCGCACTGCCGCGACGTCGTCGCCCTCGCCGCGCCGCACCTGGTCACACAGACCCATGCCGCCGAGATCGTGGGCTTCATCGACACCATCCTCGGGGACGTCGCCGCCGATGACTGACGCGCCGGCCGAACGGCCTCCCGCAGGGCCCCGCGTCTGGGCGTCCGGATTCACGCCGCTGACCGTGCGCATCTTCCGACTGGTGTGGCTGGCCTCCCTCGTCAGCAACATCGGAAGCTGGATGCAGACGGTCGGTGCGCAGTGGCTGCTCGTCGAGACGAACAGCTCCGCCCTGCTCGTGGCGCTCGTGCAGACGGCATCGGCGGCGCCGGTGCTGATCTTCGCCATTCCCTCCGGCGTCATCGGCGAGTTCCTCAACCGGCGACTCGTGCTCCTGTACTCGCAGGCCGTCCAGTTCGTCGTCGTGCTGGTGCTGGCCTTCCTGACCTGGAGCGGCCAGACCACCCCGACCATCCTGCTGGCGTGCACCTTCGTCCTCGGCACCATCTCGGCCGTCCAGCTGCCCGCCTTCCAGGCGCTCGTGCCCGACATCGTCCCGCGCGACATGCTCGTCGACGCGGCCAGCCTCTCGTCGATCGGCGTGAACATCGCGCGCGCCGTCGGCCCCGCGGTCGCCGGACTCGTCGTCGCACAGTTCGGGGTCGTCGCGGTCTTCCTCCTCAATGCGGCCTCGTTCGTGGTGTTCCTCGGCGTCCTGCTGCTCTGGAAGACCTATCACCCGCCCGTCGCCCGCCACGAACCGTTCGTCGACGCCACCCGCGCCGGCACGCGTTACGTGCTCCACTCCCGCGTCGTGCGGCTCACCCTGCTGCGACTGGCGATCTTCCTGATCCCCGCGAACGCCCTGTGGGCACTCCTGCCGACCATCGCGAAAGACTCCCTGGGCTTCGCCGCCACCGGCTACGGCCTCCTGCTGGCCGCCCTCGGCGCCGGCTCCATCATCGGAGCGTTCGTGCTCCCGTGGGCTCGCCGCATCGCCGCGCTCAACGGCGTCGTCCTCGCGTCTTCCGCCGTGTTCGGTGCGGGACTGGTGATCCTGGTCGTCTCCCCGACGCTCTGGGTGACCTTCCCGGTCCTGGTCGCGACGGGGTTGGCGTGGATCGGCGTGATCGCCACCATCAACGGCACCATCCAGGCGTTCCTGCCCGTGTGGGTGCGCACCCGCGGACTCTCCTTCTATCAGCTGGTCCTCTACGGGTGCACGGCGGCGGGCGCCGCGCTCGCCGGCATCCTCGCGGCCGTATGGGGGTCGGGGGCCGTCGTCGTCGGCGCGGGGGTTCTCTGCATCCTGAGTGCGTTGTCGCTGCTCGTGTGGCCCCTGCCGACGACGACCGGAATCGGACGCGACATCGTCGAGGTCCCGGGCGTCCAGGACGAGCCGCGGGCGGACGGCCGCGACGACGCGGCCGTGCTCGTCCTGATCCGCTACGCCGTCCCCCGCGACCGGCGCACGGAGTTCCTTGCTCTCCTGTCGCAGGTCAAGCAGACCCGGTTGCGCACCGGCGGCCGCGAGTGGCGCGTCTACGCGGATGCGGACGACGCGGACATCCTCGTGGAGGCGTACACCGTCGGGTCGTGGCGGGAGCACGTGAGCCAGCACGAGGGGCGCACGACGGCGTTCGACGGCGAGCTGATCTCCCGCGCGTGGGCGATGAGCGCGGTCGCCCCCGAAGCGACGCACCTCCTCGACATCGGACGGCCACGCCCGCGCCGACACCCCCGATCCACCCCCGCCTGATCAGATCCGCACCGACAGACCCACCCCACCCCGCATCCGACGAAGGAGACACACATGTCCGACCAGCCGCTCACCGCGCACCTGTCCGAGCACCACCGCACCACGCTGTACCACCTCGAACAGCACCCCACCTCGCACAATCTCGAATGGCACGACATCCTCTCCCTCCTCGAGGAGATCGCGGACGTGACCGCCGGACACGACGGGACGTTCCGGGTCCGGCTCGGACAGTCCGAGCTCTTCCTCACCAGACCGCGTCACAAGGACGTCGACGAGCAGATGGTGGTGGTCGTGCGCCGCCTGCTGCGCGAGAACGGCATCTTCGCGACGAAGAAGTAGGCGCCGAACGGGGCCGCGACCTTCGGCATCCGGGCAATCTTCTGCATCTGTCTGAGGCCGCGTCCCCTCCCGACGACTGTGCTGAGAGGGCGGGCCGATGCCCGCACGACGGCCGCGAGAACGAACGGAGCTCCCCATGCACGACAACGCACCCACCCCGCACCACGAGTCGCCGGTGTTCGGCAACCCCGATCTCCCCCCGGAGGGCGAGTCCAACACCGTGGACGACCCGGCGAGCCTCACGATGACGGGGCCCCGGAACCCGGTCATCGAGAGCCAGTTCCCCGATCAGATCGATGCGCCCGGAACGGACATCTCCACGCAGGCGCTGTTCTGGTCGTCGTTCAACATCTCCCCGCGCCGGGTACAGCGCGGCGGGTGGGCCCGCGAGCTGACGAAGCAGGACTTCGCGATCTCCGACGAGATCGCCGGGGTCAACATGTACCTGGAGCCCGGCGGCATCCGCGAGCTGCACTGGCACCAGACGGCCGAGTGGGCGGTCATGACCCGCGGCCGGTGCCGCGTGACGACCCTCGGCCGCTCCGGCCTTCCGAGCGTCGAGGACGTCGAGGAAGGCGACCTGTGGTTCTTCCCGGGTGGGACGCCGCACTCGCTGCAGGGGCTCGGGCCCGACGGCGCGGAGTTCGTCCTGGCGTTCGACGACGGAGAGCAGTCCGAGTCGAACACGCTCCTACTCACGGACTGGTTCGCCCACACTCCCCCGGAGGTGCTCGCCAAGAACTTCGGCGTCGCGCAGGAGGTCTTCGCCGACATCCCGCTGCACAACCTCTGGATCTTCCCCGGAGAGGAGCCCGGCGACCTCGCGACCGACCAGACGGATGCGGGCGTGGAATGGGGCGCCTCGGAACCGATCATCTTCCGCCTGTCGCGGTCGCAGCCGCTGCACAAGAACTCGGGCGGCAGCATCCAGATCGCCGACAGCACGAACTTCCCGCTCTCGCGCACCGTCGCCGCCGCGCTGGTGACCGTCGAGCCCGGGTCGATGCGCGAGCTGCACTGGCATCCGAACGCCGACGAGTGGCAGTACTACCTCCGCGGGTCGGCCCGGATGACGGTGTTCAACACCGGCCCCCACGCCAACACCACGGACTTCCGCGCGGGCGACGTCGGCGTGGTGAGGAAGAACTTCGGCCACTACGTCGAGAACACCGGCGATGACGTCCTGCAGTTCCTCGAGGTGTTCAAGGCGCCGAAGTACGAGGAGATCTCGCTGGCGAACTGGCTGAGCCACGTCCCGCCCGCGCTGGTGGCCGCGCATCTCAACATCGATGCGGCGACCCTCGCGACGTTCCCGCGGGGCACGCAGGGCATCACACCCCTCCGCACGTAGGCCGCGCCGAGGCGGAGGTGCTCGACAGGCGTCGGAACGCATTCCCCACCCGGTGCTCTAGGTTCGGGAGCATGAGCAACTCCTCGTCGAGACGCGTTCCCATCGAGGCCCAGAAAGTCGATGCGCCTCTCACCTCCAGTGCGACCTTCCTGGTCGTGACCGTCAACGACGACGCGGATGCCGCGGCCACCGTCCGCGACACCATCAGCGGAATCGACGACATCATCAAGAACGTCGGATTCCGCGACCTCGACGCCCAGCTCTCCTGCACCGTGGGCATCGGCTCGCGGGTGTGGCCCCGCCTCACGTCGCGGGCCGCTCCCCGCGGGCTCCACCCCTTCACGGCGGTCACCGGCGCGACGCACACGGCGCCGAGCACCCCCGGCGACATCCTGTTCCACATCCGCGCGAACCGGCAGGATCTGACGTTCGAGTTCGAGCGCCAGCTGATGGATGCGCTCGGGGATGCCGTGACCGTCGTGGACGAGACGACCGGCTTCCGCTACTTCGACGTCCGTGACCTGCTGGGCTTCGTCGACGGCACCGCGAATCCCGTCGGCAACGCGGTCGCCGACTCGACGCTGATCGGCGACGAGGATCCCGACAACGCGGGAGGCAGCTACGTCGTGATCCAGAAGTATCTTCACGACCTCGACACGTGGCAGGCCCTCACGACCGAGCAGCAGGAGGCGATCATCGGTCGGAAGAAGGCGGACAACGTCGAACTGGACGACGCCGACACCGGGCAGAAGTCGCACAAGACGCTGTCGACGATCGTGGTCGACGGTGTCGAGCACGACATCCTCCGCGACAACATGCCGTTCGGCAGCCCCGGCGCGTCGGAGTTCGGCACCTACTTCATCGGATACGCGCGCCACCTGTGGGTCATCGAGAAGATGCTGGAGCGGATGTTCATCGGAGACCCGCCCGGACTCCACGACCGGATCCTGGACTTCTCGACGCCGGTGATGGGCTGCACGTTCTTCGTGCCGTCGGCGGATGCCCTCAGCGCGCTCGCCGACGACCCGGCGACGCCGCCGGCGTAGCCGGGCGGCAGCCGGGGTAGCCGCGCGGTCAGTAGTCGGCGCGTGATTCCAGGTCGATGTCGACCGTGGTCGCATCCTCGGCCCAGGCGTTGAGCGCGGAGCGGAGCTGACGACGCAGCCACTGCTCGGTCAGCGGCTCGGAGCCCGACTCCAGCGCCGTCAGCTGCGCGAGGCGTTCGTCCACGGTGCCGCTCAGGTCTGCCGGGCCAGAGCCGTTCGTCTCAGTCATGTCGCTCCTCATCTCGGTGGGTGCCGCCGGAGGCGACCGCCGCGGCCAACACCGGCGCGGTCGCTGACCTCACGGTACTCGGGCAGCCCGGCTCGAGGTCGGGCGAACGTTCGACTTCTGTCGCGACTTCTCGGCGGCCACGATCCCGACGGTCTCGAACAGCATCCGCTCGAGAACGGCACCGCCCTCGGCGAGAAGTCGGCCGTCGGCGGCGCGGTCGCCGGTGCCCACGACATCCACGGTCATCTTCAGACCGTCGAAGGCGCCCACGAGCACCGTGGCGAGGGCGACCGCGTCCACGGCCTCCGCGCTGTCGTCGACGGGCTGGGCCTCGCGGATGAGGCTCGCGACGAGGTCGATCCACCGCCGCGTCACGGCCGCCGCGAGATCGCGGGTGGGCTCGGCGTCGGCGAGGCGCTGCGTGAGGCGCGAGATCACCCAGGCGTCGGGATCCTCACGGTGAAGCGAGAGCATCGCCGGAAGGAGCCGCGAGAGCCTCGGCTGCCCCGCGTCGACGTCCGCGACGGCACTTTCCACGGCGGCGATCCACCGTTCGTGCCGGTCTTCGAGCACGGCGACCGCGAGAGCCTCTTTGCTGTCGAAGTGGAAGTACACCGACCCTTTCGACATCCCGCTCGCCTCGATGATGTCGGCCATTCGAGCCCGGTCGTAGCCCAGGCGGGCGAACACCCCCGCGGCGGCGTCGACGATCACCTCTCGCGACGCCGCACCCTGCGCTGTCGGCCCGGCCGGACGCCCCACGCGGCGGGCGGCGGTTCGACCGGCTTCGGCTTCGGCGACTGGACGCGCAGGCATGTTCCCACTATAGTCCTGATTTATTAGACCGACCGGTTTGTTTATTTAGGAGAATCGTGCGCACCATCACCACAGGGACCACCGCCCTGATCACCGGAGCCTCCTCCGGAATCGGGCGCTCCTTCGCCCACCGCTTCGCCGCCCTCGGCACCGACCTCGTCCTCGTCGCGCGTCGCGCCGACGTGCTCGACGAGCTCGCCGCCGACCTCCGGGCACGGCATGCGGTGTCCGTGACCGTCATGGCGCACGACCTCGACCGCCCGGATGCCGCGCAGGAGCTCGTCGCCCGCCTCGAGCGCGAGAAGATCGCCGTCGACGCCCTCGTCAACAATGCGGGGCTCGGCATCCACGGTGACGTGGCGACGCAGCCGCTGAGCTCAGCGACCACGCAGATCGCGGTCAACGTCAACAGCCTCACCGCGCTCACGGCGCTGCTGCTCCCGCCGATGCTCGCGCGGGGCCGGGGCACGATCATCAACGTCGCGAGCACCGCGGGCTTCCAGCCCGTCCCCCACATGGCCGTCTACTCCGCTTCGAAGGCGTATGTGCTCACCTTCACCCGCGCCCTGTGGGGCGAGACCCGCGGCACCGGCGTGGACGTGCTGGCCCTCTGCCCCGGCGCCACCGACACCGCATTCTTCGCGACGGCCGGCGACGCGGCCTCCGTCGGCACGCGCCGCACACCCGAGCAGGTCGTCGAGACGGCGCTGCGCGCCCTGCGACGCGGCCGCCCCTCGGTGGTCGACGGCCGCGGCAACGCGCTCGTCTCCTGGCTCGCCCCGCGACTTCCCGAGCGGCTGTCCCTCACGCTCGCGGAACGTTCCGTCCGTCCCTGAACCGCCGGTCCCCGGCATCCTCACCCCGATCGAAGGAGATCACCATGCACATCCACGAGTTCGCCCGCGCCGCTGCCGCCGCGGTCAACGCGCACGACCCGGCCGCCGTCGTCGCACTGTGGGCGGAGCCCGCCGCCTACCACTCCCCCCTGACCGGTGCGCAGAGCGGGCTGCACGCCCTGCAGGAACGAGAAGAGGCGCTCTTCGCCGCGTTCAGCGATCTGCGCGCCACGATCACCCCGCTCGGCCAGGAGGGCGACACCGGCGCGATGCTGGTGCGATTCGACGGAACCCACGACGGCGTCTACGGCGGGTTCGCCGCCACCGGACGCACCATCGACCTCGAGATGATCGCGGTGGTCACCTTCGACCACGACGGCCGCGTCGTGGCCGAGCGCGTCTTCATCGACTCCGCCACCGTCGCGGCGCAGCTGGCGGCGTGACGCGGCGTCGTCGACGACATCGCCTGCGGGCCGGCGAGAAGCGACGTGACAGCTGGGCCGCGGACCCCGTCTTCTTCGCGCGGGCGGACGGGGCGACGATCGTTCGCATGTGCCTTCCCGTGACGATCTCCTCCATCACGCTCGAACGGATGGACGGCGAGGACGACGACAGCGCCACTCTCGTCTGGTCAGCCGCCGGATCCGCCGCCGTTCCGGAGGGGTTCGAGTTCGCGGTGGGTGCGGCACCCTCGGGCCTTCAGGTCACCATCGGGCCTCGCAGCGAACAGGAGATGGCCGCAGCGCTCGGCGATCAGTTCGCGGCCACCATCCGTGCGGCCGACTCCCACGGTGACCACGAATTCTCAGCACTCATCGACGTGTCCGACTTCGATCACTCCGAGTGGGTGAACAGCGGGGGTCCGGCCGCAGCGGCCTGCGTTCGGGACCCCTGCCCGCCGGGATACGCGTGCCTGAATCGGTGGCCTCAACCCACCGGACTCGCCGTGCTCCCGACACCGACCTGGACTCCGACGACCGCCGCAGCGCCCTGAGAAGTGAGTTGACGCGCCCGCGATGCGGATGCGGGCCGGCTCAGCGTTCACAGGCCAGGCCATCGCCGTCACGGTCGAGGTCGTAGACGTCGCGACCGACGACACGCGCGACGCCGTCGAAGTAGGCGGGTCCGTTGCCGCTTCCCCACGCGCAGTCGACGTCACTGGCAATCGGCACGCACGCGTCCGCGTAATTCGGGTCGCAGTCACTCGCCGCTGCGGCTGGGGGTGGTGGTGGCGGGTCGTAGGTACCGACGACCGTCACCTCCGTCACGGCAGCCAACGTGACGACGTCCGAAACCAGTTCGCGTGCCGTTTCAACTCCATCGACCGAGGTGACTCGATAGGTCAGCGTGCGTTTGCCATCCTGTCCGGTCGTCGTTATGGCGGTCTGTCCACGAGCGATATTGGCATCCTCGATGGACGCTCGGTCGAAGGGAATCGCCTCCTCTACAACCTCTTCGCGAACGATCGCCGTGGGAGTGGGTGTGGGAGTTGATGTCGCCGTTCCGGCAGAGCGTGAAGGCGTGGCGGCAACAAATCCGTGCGCACCGGAATCGATGTGCTGCGGTGGAGCATTGAGGGTGCCCGCCGCATTGACCGCCCCCGAAAGTACCAAGACGAGGGCTGCGCCAGCCGCGGCGCCGACGGCGGCCCTGCGTGATCGCAGCCGCAGCCAGGTACGGGACCCTCGACTCAGGCCTACGATCGCGGTGACCAGAACGGCAAGAGATATCAAGGCCGCCAGCGGGGCCAAGAACACAGAAACCAGCAGCATCCCCAGCCCGATGAGAATCCACATCCACGGTCGCATCGTTCGGCGCACTCCCGAGGTCGACGGGGTCGACGCCGATGACGGAGCGACGTGTGCGGTCCACTGGCGACCATCCCACCACCGCAGCTGTTCGGAGCCCGAGGGGTCCTGATACCACCCAGGCATGATGTCGGGCATTCACACTCCTCGTCGAGCACCAAGCAGATGAGAAGACTCTAATGTTCCGACGCCGTTGCGGAAACCGGCGCTGGCCGGATGTATTCCCGGGATCTCCTGACACATCAGCCACCGCGGAAATGCTCCCCTGCGAGGAGGGCGCCCTCCACCGCAATCCGATAGGGGTGCTCATCGCGTTTCATCTGCCAGCAGGAGCGATCCTGAGAGGAATGGCCGCAAATCGGAACACGAAATAGGGGGAATACTGTGGTGCCCCTGGAGGGATTCGAACCCCCGACCCGCTCCTTAGGACGGAGTGGCTCTTCCACTGAGCTACAGAGGCTGGCGCGTCGATTCTACCCGGGCGGCGCCGCCGCACCGGCCCCGCCGCCCCCATCCAGCGCCCACCGCAGGTACGGCGCGAGGTGTGCGGAGTAGGCGACGGTCAGATGGGTCTGGTCGTAGCGGATGGGCAGCGTCCCCGCGAACGCCGGGCACACGTCCTGCCAGCAGGTGAAGGCCAGGGCATCCACCACGCGATCACCGGACGACGCCACCGCGGCGGTCGTCGCCGCCTGCATGTCGCGCCAGGTCGGCGTGATGCTCGTCGCACAGGCGTAGGGCGGGCCGAGGCGCGTGTAGCAATTGCCGAGCGGAGCACCCTCCGGCGGAGCCTCGAGATAGACGATGCGCCCCGGCATCCCGTAGCGTGCCATCTCCGCGGCCTCGGCGGCGGTGAGCTCCGCCGCGCTGAGGTCGCGCCCGTCGGCGGTGCGGCCCAGCGTGTACGCGTTCGAGACGAGCACCTTCTCGGGCTGGTCGGCCGCGATCATCGCCGCGACGTCGTTCTTCCGCTGCGTGCAGGCCTGCATCACCGCGGGGTCGTCGTTCTGCACCAAGACGTCCGTGAACCGGCATCCGTAGAGCCCCACGGTGGTGACGCGGATCGCGCCCCCGCTCTCTTCGGCGAGCGCCTTCAGCGCCGGCGCGTAGGCCATCGCCGTCGAGTCGCCCACGAGGTAGAGGTGGCGCGGCGCGTCGCCGCTCCCCCACGTGCACGCCGCGGCATCCGGAAGCGGCGTCGGCGCGAAGCAGTCGTGCGCCGGGTTGGCCCCCGACGACTGGGCCATCACCTCATCGAGCGACGGATGCAGCTCCGGCCAGGTCGTCGCCGACACCGCGGCGGCCAGGTCTGCCTGCAGCGCAGCCGTCGGGTCGTCGATCACGGGCGCCGCCTGGGCCGCGTCGGCGCTCGGCGGAACCGGACGCGGTTGCTGCACCTGCACGGCGAGCACGAGCAGCAGCGCCGCGGCGACCAGCCCCGCGGTCGCGAGCGACACCTGCGTGCGGAACCGCTCCCGCCAGGCCACCATCGGAGCAACGCTCGCCACCGCCCCGGCGGCCTCGAGGACCGGCGGTGTCGGAGCGACGGGTTCCGGCTCCGGAAGCCGCTCCTCGACGATCGCCTCGACGACGGATGCCGCCGGCACCGCGTCCGCGTCCGGTGCGGCAGCCTCGGCCACCATGCGCGCGCCGCCCGGGTAGTAGCGGGTGCCCGGCTGCCACCCCGCGGGTCGGCGCGTCGCGATCTCGGGGGTGCGCGGAGCGGGGGCAGCCGGCGCCACTCGACCGGCCGTCGCCGGAGCGGCATCCAGTCCCACGCCCGGCGCCGCGTCAGCGTCCGCGCCCGCATCCGCCACGGGAACCCGGCCGCCCAGGAACGGCGCGTAGCGCAGCGGCTGCTCCACGATCGCGTACGACGCGAAGCCCACCACGGCGACGATCGCGAGGGTGAGCGGCAGCGACCAGGGCGACGCCGGAAGCAGGGCGGCGGCGAACACGACCACGGGGAAATGCCACAGATAGAGCGAGTACGAGGCGTTGCCGACGACGACCGCCAGCGGGTTCGTCCACGGGAACAGCGCCTGCGGCGATGCGGCGACGCCGCCGGCGAGCGCCAGCGCGGTCGCGGCCGTCGGCGCGGCAGCCCACGGTCCGGGAAAGCCCACACTCGCGGGGTCGATGAGCAGGAGCGATGCGACGACACCGGCGACGCCGATCCAGGCCAGCAGGGCCGCGGCGGCCGCGGGAATCCGACGCAGCACCGGCACCCCGGCGGCGAGCAGGGCGCCCAGAGCGAACTCCCACGCCCGGGTCGCTGTCGAGAAGTACGCCGCCGTCGGCGCCGACGCCCCCTGCAGCAGCGCCCAGCCGAAGGATGCCGCGATCACGACGACGGCCCACGCCCCCACCACCGCGGCGACCGCCCGGCCGCGGCGCGCGACGGCGGGCACGAACAGCAGCGACACGATGAGAAGGCCGGGCCACACGAGGTAGAACTGCTCCTCGACCGACAGCGACCAGAAGTTCTGCAGCGGCGACACGGCATCGCCCGCGTGGAAGTAGTCGGTGCCCTGCTGCGTGAACCGCCAGTTCGACACCAGCAGCAGCGCCGAGACACCGTCCCACAGCACCTGTTCGGCCCGCGCACGACCGAAGAGGGCGAACGCGGCACCGACGACCGCCCCGACCGTGACGAGCGCGGCCGGCAGCAGCCGCCGGGCCCGCCGGCCGTAGAAGCGCGCCAAGCGGATGCGGCCCGTCTCCCGCTGCTCGCGCAGCAGCATCCCGGTGATGACGAAACCGGAGATCACGAAGAACACGTCGACACCGGCGAACCCGCCCCGCGGCCAGCCGGCGGCGTGCGCGCCGATGACGGCCAGCACGGCGAGCGCGCGCAGACCTTGGATGTCGCGACGTAGAGGCACGGAGGAGACCGGGGACGGGAAGAGGGGCTGGACTCAGCCTAAGGGAGCGCTCCCACTGCGACGGCGCAGGACCGCGATCCGCCGCTCGACACCGCTCAACGTCGCTCGGCAGGATTGGCGACGATCGAACGCCGCCCGACGGCGAACCACACGATCGGACCCATGAGCGGGAACATCAGTGTGACGAGGATCCAGAGCGTCTTCTCCAGGCTCGTCGCCGCCGACGAGGCGATGCTGACGACGGCCGCGATGAACAACGCGATGCCCGCGAGCACCGCGATCAGAATCAGGACGTGCCAGCCGGAGACCACCATGCCCCCAGCATGCCCGACACGGCGACGGAACTCACGGGGTCGGCCCGAAATCCCGCAGTCTCACCGTGCGAGATCGGCGGCGATGTCAGCGAGCGCACCGAGCACGCGGCGGACCGCCGCGCGGGCGAGCGCGTCGGGACGAGCGAGCACGTCGACGTGGCGCACCAGCGCGAGCCCGGCGACCGGGCGCAGCACCATGCCCTCCGTCGCGAGGGCCCGGGCGGTGTAGCGCGGCATGATCGCGATCGCCGCGCCCGCACGCACGATCTGGGCCGCGACGAAGAACTCGTTGACCCGGTGACCGATCACGGGAGGCTCGCCGCCGACCGCGGCGATGGCATGGAGCACCCCGGCCAGCGGGAAACCGTCATGGGTCGAGATCCACGTCTGACCGCGCAGCTCCGCGGGGGTGATCGCGTCTCGGGCCGCCAACGGA
This sequence comes from Microbacterium sp. MPR-TSA4, assembly GCF_058792815.1. Taxonomy (NCBI): domain Bacteria; kingdom Bacillati; phylum Actinomycetota; class Actinomycetes; order Micrococcales; family Microbacteriaceae; genus Microbacterium; species Microbacterium sp. MPR-TSA4. Next base: position 107,233 of record NZ_JBXAFF010000005.1, on the reverse strand, counting down.
TGGGCCGCGGGAAGGGCGACGTCGAGGGGCTCGGCGAACAGCGGCGTGACCCGCACCCGCTCGCGCGGCCAGGGCGGATCGTGGGCGAGCCGGTGCGCGATCACCAGATCGTGATCGGCGGTGAGACCGGCGAAGTCCTCCCGTGCGACATCCGCGTCGGCGAACGCGACGGCATCGCCGCCGACCGCGGCCAGCAGCGGTCCGAACAGGGCGACGCCGGCGCTGTGGAACGCCGAGACGCGCACCGGCGTCGGGTCGTGCGCCAGGTAGGCGCCGACGCTCTCCCGCGCGAGCACCAGGGCTTCCTCCACCCGCATCCCCGCTGCGGCCAGCGCGCGCCCGGCATCCGTGAGCACGAGCGTGCGCCCCTGCTTCACGGTGAGCGGCACCGGGACGTCCGCCTGCAGGATCGCCAGCTGCTGCGACACGGCCGACGCACTGACGTGCAGCGCGGCGGCGACCGCGGTCACGCTCCCCCGGTCGCCGAGCTCGCGGAGCAGCCGCAGCCGCATCGGATCCATAAGCAATCTCTAACACATCGATGAAGACATTGCCCGATGTTCTTCACGCCGGATCCTGCCACTCTGACTCCATGACACGGCGCGCCGACCTCCTCGTCGACCTCGCCCTCCTCGCCGTCGCCGTCGTGTGGGGCGCGAGCTTCCTCGCCGCCAAGGACCTCATCGCCGTCACCGGCGTCCCGAGCGCCAACGCGCTGCGCTTCCTCGTCGCCGCGGCGGGCGCCGGCATCCTGTGCCTGCTCGCGCGACAGCGCCTGCCCCGCGGACGCGGCCTGCTCATCGCCGTGATCCTCGGCATCTCGCAGGCCGCGATCATCGGCCTGGAGACCTGGGGAGTGAGCCTGACCTCGGCGACCAATGCGGGCCTGCTCATCAGCCTGGCCCTCGTGATGACGCCCGCGCTCGAGGGGATCGTCTCGCGGGTCTGGCTGCCGCGCTCCTACTTCGTCGCGGCCGTCGCCGCCGTCGTCGGCGTCGCCCTGCTCGTCTCCGGCGACGGCATCCGCCCACCCACCGCCGGTGACCTTCTCGTCATCGCGGCCGCTGTGGTCCGCGCCGTGCACGTCACCGCGAGCGGCCACCTCACGCGCTCACGCGCCGACGGCTCGCTCGGCGTCGTGTTCGTGCAGCTGGTCGTCGGCAGCGCCGCGTTCACCCTCCTCGCGGGCCCGGCGCTGCCCCGCGCGGTCGGCGCGCTGGATGCCGCGGCCGTCGCCGACGTCGTCTTCCTCGGGCTGCTCTGCTCGGTCTTCGCGTTCGTCGTGCAGCTGTGGGCGGTGCGGCGCACCTCCGCCGCGCGGGCGAGCATGCTCATGGGCACCGAGCCGGTGTGGGCGCTCGTCGTGGGCGTGGCCCTCGGCGGGGAGGCGATCGGGGTCGTCGGCATCGGCGGCGCGGCCCTCATCGTCGCCGCCAGCTACGCGGGTCAGGCGATCGAGCGCCGCCACCGCCTCGGTCGCCGCGAGGCGGCGGGTGAGCCGCACCGCACCGCCCGAGCGGTCAGTGGAACAGACGGCGCCACACGTTGGTCTCGGCGAGGTCGATCAGCTCGTCGCCCCGACCCGACAGCACCGTCCGCAGCGCCCACAGCGAGAACCCCTTCGCCTGAGCGAGCGTGATCGCGGGCGGGATCGCGAGCTCCTGCCGGGCGGTGACCACGTCGATCAGCACCGGCCCGTCGACGGCGAGGGCCTGCGCGACGGCGCCGCGCAGCTCGCTCGCCTTCTCGACGCGGATGCCGGTGATGCCCATCGCCTCCGCGATCGCCGCGAAGCTCGGGTTCTCGAGCCCGGTGCCGAAGTTCACGATGCCGGCGGCCTTCATCTCCAGCTCGACGAAGTTCAGCGAGGAGTTGTTGAAGACCACGATCTTCACCGGCAGGTCGTTCTGGCGGATCGACAGCAGATCGCCCAGCAGCATCGCGAGGCCGCCGTCCCCGGCGAGCGCGATCACCTGACGCGACCGGTCGACACCCTGCGCTCCGAGCGCCTGCGGCATGGCGTTGGCCATCGACCCGTGGGCGAAGGAACCGATGAGCCGCCGGCGCCCGTTCATGCGCAGATAGCGCGCGGCCCAGATCACCGGGCTTCCGACATCGGCCGTGAACACGGCATCCTCGGCGGCGAGCTCGTCGATGACGCGGGCGACGTACTCGGGCCGCACGGGCGCCTTGCCGTCGTCGATGGCGAGATCGTCCAGCCGCTCGCGGGTCTTGCGGTAGTGCGCGACGCTCTCCTCGAGGTGCGACGAGGAGCGGTCCCGCTGCAGCAGCGGCAGCAGCGCGTTCGCCGTCTCCTTCACCCCGCCGACGAGGCCGACGTCGATGGGCGTGCGCCGCCCCAGCTGCTCGCCGCGGACGTCCACCTGGATGACCGTCGCCTTCGACGGGTAGAACTGCCGGTACGGGAAATCGGTGCCGAGCATCAGGAGCGTGTCGCACGACTCCATCGCCTTGTAGCCCGAGGCGAAGCCCAGCAGTCCCGTCATCCCGACGTCGTGCGGGTTGTCCCACTCGATGTGCTCCTTGCCGCGCAGGGCGTGCACGATCGGCGCCTGGAGCGCCTCGGCGAGGGCCAGCACCTCGTCGTGCGCGCCGGCGACACCCGATCCGGCGAGGATCGTCACCTTCTTCGCGTCGTTGAGCGCCGTCGCGGTGGCGGCCAGGGCGGATGCCGCGGGCAGCACGGTCGAGCCCGTCGCCCGGATCGGGGCGGTGGGACGGCGGTCGGGCGCGTCGGCGAAGAACACGTCGCCGGGGACGACCACCACCGCGACCCCGCGCTTCTCGACCGCGGTGCGCATGGCGATCTCCAGCACCCACGGCAGCTGGGACGGGTCGGCGACGAGCTCGGTGTAGACGCTGCATTCGCGGAACAGCTCCTGCGGGTGCGTCTCCTGGAAGTAGGTGCTGCCGATCTCGGCCGAAGGGATGTGGGATGCGATCGCCAGCAGCGGCACGCGGTTGCGGTTCGCGTCGAACAGGCCGTTGATGAAGTGCAGGTTGCCCGGACCGCACGAGCCCGCGACCACGGCGAGCTCGCCGGTGAGCTCGGCCTCGGCGCCGGCGGCGAAGGCCGCGGCCTCCTCGTGGCGCATGTGCATCCAGCGGATCGCGTCGCCGGCGCTGTCGCGGCGCAGCGCGTCGGTGAACGCGTTGAGCGAGTCGCCGGGGAGCCCCCAGATGCGGGTGACGCCGGCACGCTTGAGAGTCTTGATGAAGAAGTCCGCAACATTCGCCATGCCCTCGACGCTACGCCGCTTGTCGGCACGGCGGGCCTCGACGTCGGTCGAAACGTGCGCGCCCGCTGGGACCTGGCCGCCTCCCGGTCGTTGAGCGAGGGCCACAGGCCCGAGTCGAAACGCCCCACCCCCGCCACCCGCGCGTGGCGGCCTCACGCGGGGAGCAGCTCGCTGCGCAAGAGCTCGACGAGCGCCTGCGCGGCGGAGCTGAGCGGACGTCGCCGCGCCCACGCGAGCGAGACGGCGAACGCGGGTACGGCGCCGTCCAGCGGCACGGTGCGCACCGGCATCCGACCGCGGTGCGCCGCCGACGCCCTCGCGGATGCCGCGGCCGCCGCGAACTCCGGCACGATGGCCAGACCGAGGCCCTGCGGCACGTAGGTCGCCGCCGTCGAGAGATCGGCGACCTCGATGAGCACACGTCGCGACACTCCGGCGTGGGCGAACGCGTCGTCGACGATGCGTCGCGAGCCGTAACCGGGCGGGAGGTCGATGAAGCTCTCCCCCTCCAGCTCGCCGAGAGCGACGCGGTCGCGGTCTGCCGCGGGGTGGCCGTCCGGCACGACGAGCACGTACGGCGACGAGGCGACGACCTCGCCCCGCAGGGTCGCGGGAAGCCCGTCAACGACGGAGAGGAGCGCCACGTCGATCTCACCCCTCTCCAACTGCGCCACCAGGCCCGTCGAGCCGAGCCCGGTCGCCCGCAGTTGCACCGCGACGGCCGGATGCCGCTCGTGATAGCGACCCAGCAGCCCCGGAACGTCGACGAGGTCGACCCCCGTCATGAGCCCCATGGTGACGGCGCCGCGCAGTTCGGTGGCCGCCGCCGCGACGGCTTCCCCGAGCTCGCGCACCTGCTCGAGGACCTGCTGCGCGCGGGTCAGCAGCTCCTCACCCGCACCCGTCAGGCGGATCTGCCGATGCGAACGGTCGAACAGCTCGACCCCCAGTTCGCGTTCGAGATCGCGCACGGTCGTCGAGACCGCCGACTGCGCCAGCAGCAGGCGATCGGCGGCGCGCGTGAAGCTCAACTCCTGCGCGACCGCGACGAACACGGAGAGGTGACGCACATCCATATCTCGATCATCCTCCCTCCGTGCAGCCCGAAATCATCTGCGCAGCAGATGAGTCGCATCGCGAACGCCGTCTTCCTCGCACCGCTCGCCGGGCGGAGCATGGAGTCATGAGCATCGCGCCGGTCCTCGCCCCGTCCCCAGCGGCTGCCACCGCCGCCGTCACCGCCCCGCCCGTCGGGACCCGTGCCGCCGACCGTGTCGTCGAGGTGCTGCGCGCCCACGGCGTGCGCTGGGTGTTCGGCGTCCCGGGCGCCAAGATCGACCCCGTCTTCGACGCCCTCGCCGCCGTACAGGGCGTCGCCGGCGCACCGCAGTTGATCACCTGCCGCACCGAGCAGAACGCCGTCTTCATGGCCGCCGCGGTGGGGCGTCTCACCGGCATCCCGGGCGTCGTCCTCGTCACGAGCGGGCCCGGCACGGCGAACCTCGCGACGGGACTGCTGACGGCGACGACCGAGGGCGACCCCGTCGTCGCGATCTGCGGCGCCGTCTCACGGTCGCAGCACCTCAAGCGGGCCCATCAGGCGATGGATGCCGTCGGCATGCTGCAGACGGTGACCGTCTCGGCCGCCGAGGTCACCGCGGCCGACAACGTCGCCGAAGCGATCGTCAACGCGTTCCGCGCCGCCACGCGGGAGCCGCGCGGCGCGGCGGCCGTCGTGCTCCCCTACGACGTGTCGACCGCGACGACCGCCGTCGGCTTCACCGAGCCGATCGTGCCGGCGGCGGTGGGCGGGGCGGCCGCCGACTCCGTCGACCGGGCCGCGGCGCTGCTGCGCGAGGCGCGGTTCCCGGTCGTGCTGGCGGGGGCGCGTAGCGGCGACCCGCGCACGGTCGACGCGCTGCACGCGCTGCTGCGCGCGACGGGCCTGCCGGTGGTCGAGACGTTCCAGGCCGCAGGGATCATCTCGCGCGACCTCGAGGACCACTACCTGGGCCGCGTCGGCTTCGCCCGCAACCAGCCGGGCGACGTCCTTCTGCACCACGCCGATCTCGTGCTGACGCTCGGCTACGACCCGGTGGAGTTCGTGCCCGCCGAGTGGAACCTCGGCAAGGAACGCCGGATCGTGCACGTGGACACCGTCGCGGCCGACATCGACAACGACTACCGGCCGGACGTCGAGCTCCTCGGCGACCTGGCCACCACGCTCACCGATCTGACGCGCGCGCTGCACACGCGCGGCGGCATCCCGCAGCGCGATGCGGCGACGGCGGTCATCGTCGAACGCGAACGCACGCGGCTGGCGGAGAACACCGACCTCGGCGACCCGCACCACGACGACGCGTTCGGTCTCGATCCGGTCGCGGTGGTCGCCGGCATCCGCGCCGCCCTGCCCGACGAGGCCACCGTGCTCTGCGACGTGGGGTCGAACTACCTGTACATGGCGCGCCACTTCCGCACCTACCGGCCGCGCTCGTTGATGTTCTCGAACGGGCAGCAGACGCTGGGGGTGGCACTCCCGTGGGCGATCGCGGCGAGTCTCGCCGACGCGGGCGACCCGGTGCTCTCCGTCTCGGGCGACGGCGGCTTCCTCTACTCCGCCGTCGAGCTGGAGACCGCGGTGCGGGTCGGGGCGAGCTTCACGCACATCGTCTTCAACGACTCGGCGTACGACATGGTGGCGTTCCAGCAGGTCGAGAAGTACGGGCGCACCGCGGCCGTGGAGCTCGGCGCCTACGACGTCGTGGCCTTCGCCGAGTCGTTCGGGGCGCACGGACATCGCGTGACCCGGGTCGAGGATCTCGTCCCGACGATCGTCGCGGCCCTCGCTGAGCCTGGGCCGTCCGTCATCGACGTGCCCGTCGACTACCGCGACAACCTCCGCCGTCTCGGCGGCGACCTCCTCGCCGACGTGCTGCTGTGACCTCCCCCTCCTCCTCCTCGCCTCTCGTCCCGAAAGGACCGCGCATGAGCGCTGAACGCCACACCCTGTTCCAGACGAGCCTGATGGCCGCGCTGCTGGACGGCATTTACGAAGACGACATGACCGTCGGCGAGCTGCTCGGCCACGGCGACTTCGGCATCGGCACGTTCAACGCCCTCGACGGAGAGATGGTGGTCGTCGACGGTGTCGCGTACCGGCTGCGCGGCGACGGCACGGCGGCCGCGGCATCCGCCGACTCCGCCACGCCGTATGCGGTGGTGACCGACTTCGTCCCCACGATCACCCGCTCCCTGCCCGACGGGGCCACGCGCGCGGTGGCCTCGGCCGCGATCGATGCGATCACCGCGTCGGCCAACTACATGTACGCGCTGCGCATCACCGGGCGGTTCCGCCGCGTGACGGCGCGGACGGTCACCCGGCAGCAGAAGCCGTACCGCCCCATGACGGAGGCGACCGACGACGACGCCGTGCTCGAGTTCGACGACGTCGACGGCACGATCGTCGCCTTCCGCACGCCTCTGTACGAGCAGGGCATCGGCGTGCCCGGATGCCACGCGCACTTCATCGACGACGGACGCACCCGCGGCGGCCACGTGCTCGACTTCACCCTCGAGCACGGCACGGTCGAGCTGTGCCTGTGCACCGACCTGCATCTGCGCCTGCCGTTGACGACGGAGTTCCGCGAGGCCGCCCTCGCCCCCGAGGACCTGGCCGCCCAGCTCGCGAAGACCGAGCAGCACGCTCCCCTCCCCTGACCCCGCGCGCCGCGCGCGCCCCGCGTTCCGGCGAGCCGCCATGCTGTGGCCGAGCCGCTACGTCGCGGGCCGTCCAGACCATGGCGGCTCGGCCGGAGAATAGCGGCTCGGCGGGGTGGGGGTGGGGGTCAGCGGAAGTCGCGGGAGCGGTGGCGCACGCCGACGCGCAGGTCTTCGAACGCGTCGGCGACGAGGTTCGTGACGCCCTCGGGTGAACGCTCGAGGATGCCGCGCGCGATGAGCGCCGGCGCATCCCGCAGCACCCGGCGATAGCGGTCCCAGACACCCTTCGAGCAGATGACGTTGACGAGGCCGTGCTCGTCCTCGAGGTTGATGAAGGTGATCCCGGATGCCGTCGCGGGCCGCTGCCGGTGCGTCACCAGTCCCGCGACCTCGACCCGCCGCCCGACCTCGTGCGTGCGCAGTTCGCGAGAGGTGAGCACCCCGCGCGCATCCAGCGGCGCCCGGTAATGCGTGAGGGGATGGTCGTCGGTGGAGATGCCCGTGGCCCAGAGGTCGGCGGCGAGCACGTCGTAGGTGGACTGGTCGCCGAACAGCGGGGGTTGCACGGCGACGAGAGAGTCGGGAAGGAACTCGGGCAGATCCTGGGCCGCATCGCCGGCCAGCCAGAGCCCCTGGCGCCGCGTGATGCCCAGGCTCTCGAACGCCCCCGCCGTCGCCAGCGCCTCCACCTGGGCGGCCGTGGCGCCCGTTCGCCGCACGAGGTCGCGGAGGTCACGGAAGGGGCCGTCGCTCTCGCGCGTCGACACGATGCGCTGCGCGAGGGGCTTTCCCACCCCCGTGACCGCGGCCAGCCCCAGTCGGACGGCGAAACGGCCGTCCCGGCGATGGGCGGCCGACGCGTCGGGCGCGGCGGCATCGAACGGCGGCACCGGCGGCTGGTGGCGGTCGGTGCAGGCGGGGATGCCGGTGGGGACGCGTTTCGACTCGTTCGCTGCGCTCTCTCGCTCAACGACCGGGTCGACGACCGGGGAAGCGGGTTCGTCGAGGGGTTCGAGACCGGCATCCACCCCGGAGGCGTGCAGATCGGGGCGACGCACGACGACACCGTGCCGGCGGGCGTCGGCGGTGAGGGTCGCCGGGGAGTAGAAGCCCATGGGCTGCGCACGCAGCAGCGCGGCGAGGAACGCGCCCGGGTAGTGCAGCTTGAGCCACGACGACGCGTAGACGAGCAGCGCGAACGACAGCGAGTGGCTCTCCGCGAAGCCGAAGTTCGCGAACGCCTGGATCTTCGCGTAGATGTCGTCGGCGACCTGTCCGACCAGCCCGTGCCGCGCCATCCCGTCGTACAGCTTCTGCCGCACCGACTCGATCCGCTCGATGCCGCGCTTGGAGCCCATGGCACGGCGCAGCACATCGGCATCCTCTCCGGTGAGGTCGCCGACGGCCATCCCCATCTGCATGAGCTGCTCCTGGAACACCGGCACGCCGAGGGTCCGCTCCAGCACCGGTCGGAGCTTCTCGTGGGCGTAGGTCGGCTCCTCCAGCCCCAGCTTGCGGCGCACGTACGGGTGCACCGCGCCGCCCTGGATCGGCCCCGGCCGGATCAGGGCGATCTCGATCACCAGGTCGTAGAACCGCCGCGGCTGCAGCCGCGGCAGCAGCCCCATCTGCGCGCGGGACTCCACCTGGAACACCCCGATCGAGTCGGCGCGGCACAGCATGTCGTAGACCGCGGCCTCCTCCTTGGGGAGGGTGTCGAGCGTCCACCGCTCCCCCGTCGCGTCGGCGATGAGATCGAAGCAGTGCTGCAGCGCGGCGAGCATGCCGAGCCCCAGCAGGTCGAACTTCACGAGCCCCATCCACGCGGCGTCGTCCTTGTCCCACTGGATGACGGTGCGGTTCTCCATCCGCGCGTGCTCGATCGGCACCACCTCGCCCACGGGACGCTCGGTGAGCACCATGCCCCCCGAGTGGATGCCGAGATGTCGCGGCGCCTTCAACAGCTCGGCGGCGTACTCGAGCACGCGATCGGGGATGTCGTGCGAGCCCGTGACGGCGCCGTCCCACCGCTCGACCTGCTTCGACCAGGCGTCCTGCTGACCGGGTGAGTGTCCGAGCGCCTTCGCCATGTCGCGCACCGCGTTCTTCGGGCGGTACTGGATGACGTTCGCGACCTGCGCCGCCCGCTCGCGCCCGTACTCGCCGAACACCCACTGGATGATCTCCTCGCGCCGGTCGGCGTCGAAGTCGACGTCGATGTCGGGCTCCTCCTCGCGCATCGCGGACAGGAACCGCTCGAACGGCAGGTCGTAGTAGATCGAGTCGATCGCCGTGATGTCCAGCAGGTAGCAGACGGCGCTGTTGGCGGCCGAGCCCCGTCCCTGACACAGGATGCCGCGGCGACGGGCCTCGGCGACGATGCCGTGGACGATGAGGAAGTAGCCCGGGAAGTCCTTCTGCGCGATGACGTCGAGCTCGCGTTCGATGCGCGCACGGTTCTTCTCGGTGAGGTCGGGATACTTGCGCGGCACGGCCTCCCACACGAGGGTGCGCAGCCACGACATCGGCGTGTGCCCGTCGGGGACGGCCATCTTCGGCAGGGCCGGCTTGGCGCGGCGCAGGGGGAAGGCGAGCTCGTCGGCGAGCGTGACCGTGCGGGCGACCGCGCCCGGGTAGCGGCGGAACCGCCGCGTCATCTCGGCGCCCGAACGCAGATGCGCGCTCGCGTGCGACGGCAGCCAGCCGTCGAGCTCGTCGAGGCCGCGATTGGCGCGCACCGCTGCGACGGCGGCCGCCAGGTGCACGCGGTCGGGCACCGCGTAATGCACGTTGTTGCTCGCCAGCACCGGGAGCGAGCGCGCGGCGGCGAGCGCGGCGAGCACGTCGTTGTCGCGGGTGTCGGTGGGGGCGCCGTGGTCGATCAGCTCGACGTTCACCGCGTCGGCGCCGAACAGCGCGACGAGCCGGTCGAGCGCGGCGGCCGCGGCATCGGCTCCCCCGGCGGCGAGCGCCTGACGCACCGCGCCCTTGCGGCATCCGGTGAGGATCGCCCAGTGCCCGTCGGCGCGCGCGGCGAGGTCGTCGAGGTCGTACCAGGGCCGCCCTTTCTCCCCGCCGGCGAGCTGTGCGTGGGTGAGAGCCGCCGCCAGCCGGTGGTAGCCCTCCTCGCCGCGGGCGAGCACGAGCAGGTGCGATCCGGCGGGGTCGGGCGCCCCGGCCCGCGCGGCACTCGGACCGGCGAGCAGGCCCGTCGCACGCCCCGCCCCTTCCCCCGCGCCGCCGCTTGCCCCGAGCGAGAGCTCCGCCCCGAACACGGTCTTCACCTGAAGCTGCTCGGCGGCCTCCGCGAAACGCACGATCCCGTAGAAGCCGTCGTGGTCGGTGATCGCGAGGGCGTGCAGGCCCAGCCGCTCCGCCTCCTCGGCGAGCTCGGCGGGCGAGGACGCCCCGTCGAGGAACGAGAACGACGAGTGCGCGTGCAGCTCGGCGTACGGCACGGCATCCGTGGGCCGCTCGATCGGCGGCCGCTCGTAGGCACCGCGCTTGCGGGAGAAGGCGGGGCCGTCGCCGCCGTCCGGTGCGGGGTCGCCGCCGATCACCGGCGCACCGAGCAGGCGCGCCATCTCCGACCAGCGGACCGACGGATTGTTGAACCCCATCAGTCGTACCTCCCCTCGATCTGCCAGACGCCTTCCTCGCACACCAGCAGCCAGGCGCCCTCCGCGACGTCGACCACCTGGAAGCGGTGCGCCCGCCGCGCCCGCTCGGGATCCCACGCGCGTTCGATCACCGGCCACGGTCCCGCCCAGGTGCGGATGCCGCGGCGCCGCCCGCCGAGCTCGATCGCCGCGGGGACGGCGGTCGGCTCCCCGCGGGCATCCACGGCGATCATGTCGCCGTCGGCATCCAGCACCGCGACCGGCATCCCCTCGGCGAACACCGTCGTCGGCAGCGGATCGGGAAGGCTCCCCGGCCAGGGACGCTCGCCCGTGCGCAGATCGGCGGCGACGTCGCCCCAGGGCACGAGCCGCTGTCGTTCCGCGAGCCACCGACCGCCGCCGACCGCGGGAGTGAGCACGCCCTGGTGTCCGAGCATCGCCTGCACGCGCGAGAGCGCGCGATGCACGCGCTCCTCGGGACCCGACCCGAACAGCCGCGCGGTGTGGTGGGCGGCGGCATCCACCGCCTCGGGCTCGATGCGCACCCGCACGACCGCGCTGCGAAGCGCCCGTCCCGTCCCGCCGCGCCCGGCGCCCCCGGCGCCGCTCGTGCCCCCGGCGCCCGTCGCCGCGCCCTGCTCGGCGAGCTGCCAGCGCACCCGGTCGACCACCGCGGCGGCGTCGAAAGCCCCGGGATGCAGCCACACGCGTTCGCTGCGCTCCCCGCGGTCGCCGGTGAGCACGACACGCAGCTCGGTGCAGACGAGCCCCTGCTCCCCGAGCCGGGAGACGAACTCCGCGGCCGGCATCCGCAGGGCGAACGCGACCTGGTCCGCGGTCTCGACCGGGGGCTCGAACGCGACCTCGCGGTGCAGCTCGGGCGGCGGCGTGCGCGCCGTCACCGGGCGCGGGTCGCGGCCGGCGGCCAGCGCGTGCAGCCGCTGACCGCGCGCGCCGAACCGCTCGACGAGCCGGTCGGCGCCGAGGGCCGCGACCTCGCCCAGCGTCTGCACCCCGAGCCGGCCGAACAGCGAGGCCAGCTCCTCGTCGAGCACCCCCACCGGCAGCGGCGAGAGGAAGGCCGCGGCCGAACCGGCCGGCACGATCCGCACCGGTTCCTCCCGGCGCGTGCCGCCGCGGGCCGCCTGCTGGGCGGTGAAGGTGCCGTCGGCGATGCCCACCCGCACGTCATCGACGCCGAGGCTCGCCACGGCGCCCGCGAGCACCGTCGCCGCCGCGGCCTCACCGCCGAAATAGCGCGCCGGCCCGCGCGCGTGCAGGGCGCACAGTCCGGGCTGCATCACCTGCACGTTCGGTGCGGCCTCCTCGATCGCCGCGATCACGGGCCCGAACGCCCGATGATCGCGCACGGCGTCGGCATCCACCACCGTCAGCTGCGGACAGCGGGCCTGCGCATCGCGGCGACGCATCCGTCGCCGGACGCCCTCGGCGCGCGCCGCCGCCGAGCAGGCGACGACCATCCCCTTCTCGAACACGGCGATGGGCCCGTCGGCGTCCAGCGGGTCGTCGCCGTCGCGGGTGAGCGCGACGATCGGCCAGTCGGGCACCCAGACGACCAGACTGCGCGGAGGCGCCGGGCCGCCCCGGACATCGGCATCCATCTCACACCGCCCGTCTCATCGGCACGGGCGCGGGCACGCGCGAGCGGCCGGCGCCTTCCCCCCCGCCGAGGCGGCCCTGCTCGTCGGGAAGCAGGAGCCGGTTCGATCGCGGCACGGGCGCGCGCCGGCTGGTCACCGTGACGGTGAGCTCTCGTCCCGACAGGATGCCGTGGCCCTCGCCGAGGCCCGACCACGACGGATCGGAGACGTCGATCATCGCCTCGGTCTGCGGCCAGGGGCCCTGCACGAGCAGCACGGCATCGCGTTCACGCATGCGCGCGGCGAGCCGGGCGACATCGGCATCCTTCGCCCGGGCCGGCGGCCGCACCGCCACGACCGACAGCACATCGGCGAGCGTCGAGGTCACCGCGAGCCAGCGCTCGCCCGGATCGGGCACCAGGACGAGCCGCGACAGGTCCACGCCGGCGGCGCGCGCCGCTTCCACACCGACGTGCGGCATGCCCACGACGGCGCACCACGAGCCGGTCTGCGAGGGTTCGGCCAGCAGAGCGAACAGCAGCGACATCGACCGCCCGAGCGCGTAGGCTCCCCCCGTGCGCAGGCCTCCGCCGGGCAGCAGCGACGCCAGCGCCGGCGGCACCGGGAGCACGGGCGTGTCGAGGCGACGCCCCTGCATGCGCTCCATCTGCGCGCGCAGGGTGCTCACGGTGCCCGCGACGTCCGCGGCAGCGACGTTCCCCACGATCGGCCTCACTTCGACAGATTAGAACATGTGTTCTAGTACTTCAATGCCTCTGCGTCGAAGATAAGAACGGGTTCGGACATTGCGCGCCACATCCCTCGACCGGCCGCGCCGGACGGCTCATCTGCGCGAAACATGCGACTGATAGGACGGACGCCATGACCCGTACGCTGACCATCACGGGCGCCTCCCTCATCGTGGAGCGCTTCGACGAGCCCGACCTCGACCGCACCGGCGACCTCGTGATCGGCGCGGACGGCCGCGTCGGCGTCCCGACCGCGGAGCCCGCCGCATCCGCGCACGACACCCTCGACGCCGAGGGCGGCCTCGTCACCCCCGGTCTCGTCAACGCGCACCACCACCTGCTCCAGTCGGGCTTCCGCACCCTGCCGGGCACCCGGGGAGTGCCCATGCGGGAGTGGCTGCCCGCGATGGCCGCCGCGTATGCCGCCGCGGGCATCGACGCCTCCCTCGTCCGCGCGACGGCCGGTGTGGGGCTGGCCGAGTCGCTCCTGTGCGGAGTGACCACCGTCGCCGACCACCAGCTCAACTGGCCCGACCCCGCGGCCTCCTCCGCTCCGGTCGACGACACCGTCGCGATCGCGCACGCCATCGCCGGGGCGGCCGCAGAGCTCGGCGCGCGCCTCGTGTTCGTCCGCGGATCGGCCCGCGACACCCCCGCCGCCGCGGCGGCGAGCGCGGAGGCGATCGTCCGCGACCTCCTCCCCTCCGCCGCCGACGTCCCGGGCGGCACGAGCGCCGACGGCATGCTGCAGCTCGCAGTGGGCCCGGCGGGCGTGCACTCCGACTCCGAGGAGACCTTCCGCGCGCTCGGCGACGTGGCGCGGCGCCACGGTCTGCGCCGGCGCACCCAGGCGAACGAGCAGGTCGACACCGAGATCGCGCTCGCCCGGTACGGCCGGCGGCCCCTCGACCTGCTCGAGGAGTGGGGCTGGCTCGAGCCGGACGTGACGATCGCGCACCTGTGCGACGTGACGGATGCCGAGATCTCACGTCTCGCGGCCGCCGGCGTCACCGCCACGCACGCACCGGGCTGCGACGTGCCGATGGGGTGGGGCATCGCCCCCGTGGCCCGCCTGCGGGCGCACGGCATCGCCGTGGGTCTGGGCACCTCGGGCGGCGGGTCGAACGACGCCGGGCACCTCCTCGCCGACGCCCGCCTCGCGATGCAGGTGTCGGGCCTCGTCGGGCCGACGCTCCCGGCGCGAGACGTCCTGACGATGGCCACGTCGGGCGGCGCCGCGGGTCTCGGTCGGGCGGAGCTCGGCATCCTGACCCCGGGGGCCGCGGGCGATGCGTGCGTCTGGGACGTCTCCGGCGTCGCGGACGCGGGCGTGGCCGATCCGGTCGCCGGACTGCTGTGGGCGCACCCGGGGCGCCGGCCGCGGCACGTCGTGGTCGGCGGGCGCGTGGTCGTCCGCGACTACCGGCTGGTCAGCGGCGACGAGACCACGCTCACCGCCGCGCTCCGCGCCCGCGTCGGCCGCTGACGCCTGCGCCGCCGCCACCCCGGAGCCCTGGCGCCGGCCGGCGTCGGCGCCCCGGCGCCCGGAGCCCCGGAGCCGTGACCACCGTCGGAGTTTCCGCGAGGATCGACCCACCACGGCCCCCTTCCGCCGCGGGCAGGGCACAACCTCCGACGTTCGTCACAGGATCGGCCCACCGCTTGGCCCGAGCTCCCCCGATGGCCCCACCGTCGGCGCGGCCGTCCGGCCCGCACAGAAACGCGGCGAGCGCGACGTGACGTACGCCGGAGAAACCTGTGGATGACACCACACCATCCCTCGGTTCGGGGCTCACGCCGGAAAAGTCCGACGATCGTCACCACCACCCAACCGCAACCCAAGCCCCAGCCCAACCGCAACCCAAGCCCCAACCCCAGCCCAAGCCGCCGCGGCACCCGCTCAGATGTCGAGCACGATCCGGGGACAGGCCGCACGCGAGACGCAGGCCATCATGACGGCGCCCTGCTCCCGCTCGAGCGGGGTCAGCACCGAGTCGCGGTGCTCCACCTCTCCCTCCAGCACCGGCACCTCGCAGGTGCCGCACGTGCCGCGGCGGCAGCTGGAGAGCACCATCGCGGTCGGGCTCTGCTCCTCGATCGCCTCCAGGACCGACTGGCCCGGCAGCACCGTGACGACGTCGCCGGTCATCGCGAGCTCGACCTCGAACGGCTCCGACCAGACCGGCTCGCCGTACGCGATCGCCTCGAACCGCTCGACGTGGAGCGCCTCGGCGCGCCCCGCCGCCCCGAAGCCCTCCTCGAGGGCCGCGATCAGTCGCGCCGGACCGCAGGCGTAGACGGGACCGCCGTCGGCGGCGGCAGCCACGAGTGCGGCGACGTCGAGGCGGGAGCCCTCGTCGGAGGGATGCAGCCGCACGCGGCCCGTGCCGTCGTCGAGCGCGCGCACGTCGTCGACGAAGGCCATGGTCGACAGCGACCGCCCGGCATAGTCGAGCGTCCACGAGGCCCCCGCGGCGGCCGCGGCGCGCACCATCGCGAGGATCGGGGTGATGCCGATGCCGCCGGCGACGAAGCGGTGCACGGCTTCGGGCACCATGTCGTACGAGAAGTGGTTGCGCGGTCCGCGCACCCGCAGCCGTTGGCCCACCTGCACGTCGTCGTGCACGCGCACCGACCCTCCGCGCCCGTCGTCCTCCCGGAGCACCGCGACCCGCCACGTCGACCGGTCCGCGGCGTCGCCGCAGAGCGAGTACTGGCGCTCGATGCGCTCCATCCCGGGCTGACGGCCGTCGGCGAGGATGAGGTCCACGTGCGACCCGGGCGCCCAGACGGGAAGGTCGCGGCCGTTGTGGGCCACGAGGTCGAGTGCCACGACGCCGTCGGCGAGCACGGTGCGGGCGGCGACCACGAGGTCGCGCTCGACGTCACTGAAGTAGCTCATGGATCCCACTCTTCCCATTCGCGCGGGGCCGTCCCGCCCGCGGGCGGCGACCGGCCGCACTCTTCGCGCGGATTTAACACGGCTGCAATCCCGACAGGCCTGCCAGGAAACACGTCGGGCGTTTACTGATTCTCACCCGATGTTGGTCATACCAACAACACCGCACTGCCCGCCATCACCGCCACCGCCCGCCGTCACCGCCACGTGAGGAGAAGCCCCTATGGATGCCGAACTCCTCGAGCCGGGCCAGCGCATCGGCGCCGTCACCGGACTCTCGCCGGCCGGAGAGGTCGGTGACACCCTCGCCTTCGCCGGCGGTCGCGTCGTCGACGCGGGGGCTGCGGATGCCGACGGCGAGACGATCGACGCCACCGGCTGGGTCGCCCTGCCACCGCTCGCCGACCTGCACGCCCACCTCGACAAGGGCTACACGTGGAGCGCGTTCGGCCAGCCCGAGGGCTCACTCGAGGACGCCATCGCGTGCTGGGTCGACCACGGCGAGAGCCACACGTACGAGGCGATCACGGCCGGCGCGCGCCGCCACCTGGTCGCCGCGCTGCACGCCGGCGTCACCGCCGTGCGCTCCCACACGAACTACCACCTCGGCGACGACCCGCTGCGCGGCGTCCGTGCGCTCGTGGAGCTGCGCGCCGAGTTCGCCGGGCTCGTCGACCTGCAGGTCGTCGCGAGCCCCGGGCCCTCCGACGGCCCGGACGATCTGGGACGCGCCGCCGTCGCCCTCGGGGTCGACCTGGTCGGCGGCTTCCCCCACCTCGCCGACGACCCCGCGGCGGACCTCGAGCGCGCCGCCGCGTTCGCCGAGGAGTTCGGCCTGGGCCTCGACCTGCACACCGACGAGACGCTCGATCCCGCCTCGACCGGCCTGGCCGAGCTCGCCGCCCGCACGCGCCACTGGCCCGCCGGGCTCATCCGCTCCGCCGGCCACTGCGTCAGCCTGTCCACGCAGGATGCCGCGACCCGCGCCCGCACCCTCGCGGCCGTCGCGGAGGCCGGTGTCTCCATCATCACCAACCCGCTGACCAACCTCTACCTCCAGGGGTGGCAGCATCCGGTCGGCACGCCGCGCGGCATCCCCCCGCTGCGCGAGATCCTGGAGGCCGGCATCACGCTGGCAGCCGGCGGCGACAACGTGCAGGACCCGTTCAACCCGCTCGGCAACGCCGACATGGTCGACGTCGCCTCCGAGCTCGTCGTCGCCGGTCACCTCACGCCCGCCGAGGCCTGGCACGTCAGCTCCAACGGAGGACGCGCCGCCTTCGGACTGCCGCCCGCCCGCGGACGGGTCGGCGACGTCGCCGACATCGTGCTCGTGCGCGCCGCGCACACCGCCGAGGCGCTCGCGGAGCGCGCACCGGATCGCATCGTCATCCGCGACGGCCGCGTCATCGCGGTGCGCCGCCGCGTCGTCGGCAGCGTGCTCGACCTCCGCCCGTTGCCGGCCCCGCCGTCCGCCCCGACCTCCGAGGGAGCCCTCCTATGACCACCGTCACCGCACCCGCCGATCCGCGTTCTCACGCCGGCGCCGCCGACACCGCCCGGCCGACCTCCACACCCACGCTCGCCTTCCGCGACGTCGCCAAGGTCTTCGACACGGGCACCCGGGCCCTGGAGGACGTGTCGATCGATGTGCGCCCGGGCGAGTTCGTGTCGGTGGTCGGCCCCTCCGGCTGCGGCAAGTCGACGCTTCTGCGCCTCGCGGCCGGGCTCGACGCCGCCACGGAGGGCGAGATCGACGTCCGCGCCGACACCACGAGCTTCGTCTTCCAGGAGGCGACCCTGCTGGAGTGGCGCAGCGCGCAGCGCAACGTCGAGCTCGTCGGGGAGCTCGCCGGCGTCGCCAAGGCCGAGCGTCGGCGTCGCGCCGCGGAGGTGCTCGACCTCGTCGGCCTGTCGGGCTTCGAGGACCAGCATCCGCGGGCGCTGTCGGGCGGCATGCGCATGCGGGTCTCGATCGCCCGCGCCCTCGTCGCCGAGCCCCAGCTGGCCCTGTTCGACGAGCCGTTCGGCGCCCTCGACGAGATCACGCGCCTGAAGATGCAGACCGAGCTGCAGCGGCTGTTCCAGCTCAAGGGGTTCGCGGCGATGTTCATCACCCACTCCATCTCCGAGGCCGTCTACCTGTCGAGCCGCGTGCTCGTGATGAGCGGACGGCCCGGCCGCATCGTCGACGACATCGAACTGCCCTGGTCCTACCCCCGCTCGCCCGAACTGCGTTACGAACCCGAGTTCGGGCGCATCGTCGGCCACCTCTCGCACGCACTGGAGGCACACTCGTGAGCCAGAACCTCGCCCTGAAGGCGCCGACGGCGCACGCCGACACGTCGGCCGGCCCGGTGAGCCCGTCGAAAGCGGCCGCGGATGCCGCGGCATCCGCCGAGACGACGACCGCCGTGATGGCGGCGCGCCGGCGGCCTCGCGGCGCGGCGGGCGTCGTGCGCGGCGCCTGGTCGCGCGCGTTCCCGATCGTCGCCGCACTGCTCGGGATCATCGCCATCTGGTACGCGGTGTCGTACCTGCTGCTGAGCGAGAGCCGCCGGTTCCTGCTGCCACCGCCGCACCAGGTGCTGGCCGAGACGGTCGGCAACGACAAGGTGATCGCACCCATGATCGCCGCGCTCGGTCAGACGATCTCCGTCGCGCTGGTCGGTCTCGCGATCGCGGTCGTGATCGGCATGGGCTGGGCCATCGTGATGTCCCAGTGGACCCTCGCCGAGAAGATCCTGTACCCGTACGCGGTGATCCTCCAGACGATCCCGATCCTCGCGCTCACCCCTCTCATCGGCATCTGGATGGGCTACGGCCTGCCGGCGCGCATCGTCGTCTGCGTCATCATCGCGGTGTTCCCGATGATCTCGAACACCCTCTTCGGCCTGCAGTCGGCGACGCCCGCGGCGCACGACCTGTTCACCCTGCAGAAGGCCAGCAAGTGGCAGCGGATGACGAAGCTCATGCTCCCCGCGGCGATCCCGTCGATCTTCACGGGGCTGCGCCAGTCGGCCGGTCTGGCCGTGATCGGCGCGATCGTCGGCGACTTCTTCTTCCAGCAGGGCAGCCAGGGCATCGGCGGACTGCTGCGCACCTACACGCTGCGCCTGAACATGGAGCCGCTGTTCCTCGCGATCATCTTCACGGCACTGTTCGGCGTGATCGTCTTCTCGATCTTCGCCGCGCTCGATCGGCTGGTCGTCGGACGCCTCTTCGGCGTCGCGACCCGCTGATCACGCCCCGCCGCCCGCACCGCTTCTCCTCACCCGCACCACGAATCGCACCACCCGTCTGTCCGCACCGCACCCGAAGCCCGTCCAGGAGGACACCGTGTCACAGCCCACCTTTCTCTCCCGTCGTCTGATGGCGCGCAGCGTCGCCGTCGGCACCCTCGCCGTCACGGTGTTCGCCGTCGCGGGATGTTCCAGCACCGAGGCGGCGGCTCCGGCCACGACCTCGGCCGCGACCGCGGCCGAGAAGGGCGGCCCCCTCGACCTCGCGAGCGTCTGCCCCGCGACCGTCGTCATGCAGCAGGACTGGCAGCCGGAGTCGGAGCACGGCGCCATGTACAACCTGGTGGGAGACGGGTACACGGTCGACACCGACAAGAAGACCGTGACCGGCCCGCTCGTGGTCAACGGCACCGACACGGGCGTGAAGATCGAGGTGCGCTCGGGCGGCCCTGCGGTCAACTTCCAGCCGGTGCCCGCGCTCATGTACCTCGACACCGACATCCTCATCGGCGCCGTCAACACGGATGCCGCGATCGTCGCCGACGCCGACCAGCCGACCGTCGCGGTCACGTCGCAGCTGACCTTCAGCCCGCAGATCCTCATGTGGGACCCCGCCAGTCACGACGGCGCCAAGACGATCAAGGAGGCCGCCGCCGCCGGCGACCCGATCGTCACGTCGGGCGACGTGATCCCCAACCTGCTGCTGTCGCAGGGCATCATCACCTCGTCGCAGATCGACACGAGCTACGAAGGCACCCCGCAGCGCTTCGTGTCCGACCCGAAGATCCTGCAGCAGGGCTTCGCGACGGCCGAGCCCTACATCTACAAGAACGAGATCTCGCAGTGGGGCAAGGACGTCGGCTACCAGCTGCTGTCCGAGCTGGGGTACAACATCTATCCCGAGCCCCTCGCGGTGCGCAAGGCCGATGTCACCGACAAGGCCGACTGCCTGAAGAAGCTCGTCCCGATCATGCAGCAGTCGCAGATCGACTTCCTGAACGCGCCGGAGCACGGCAACGCGGTCATCCTCGACCTCGTCGAGAAGTACGACACCGGCTGGACCTACTCGGAGGGCGTCGCGGAGTTCTCGGTGGCGCAGCAGAAGGAGCTGGGTCTGGTCGCCAACGACGAGGCGTCCGGCGTCTTCGGGCAGTTCGACCCCGACCGCATGGCCTCGATCGTGAAGGACTTCACGCCCTTCCTCGTCACGGCCGGCAGCATCACGCAGGCGGCCGCGTCGGCGATCGACCCGTCGGCGCTCTACACCAACGAGTTCATCGACACCTCGATCAAGATGGACTGACACCGTCCGCACGCGAACGCCCTGCCCCACGATCGTCGGGGCAGGGCGTTCGCGTCGGTCGGGGCGTCAGAGTGTCGCGGTGACGCGGTCGGCGAGCGCGTCGAAGCGCTGCGCGACGGCGAGCGCCTCCGCAAGGGCGGTGCGCAGCGGCGCGAGCGTCTCGACCTCCGCCCCGGCGTCGCGGGCGCTCGTCGTGTCGCAGCGGATGTTGACTCCCGTCGCACGGATGCCGCACGCGAGCATCCGCGCCGCGACGGCGACGTCGGGCGCCACGCGCGGCTCGCCGTGCTCTTCGAGCCAGGTGAGGGCCGACCCCAGGGATGCCGCGACGTCGACCAGTGCGGCGCTCGCCTCAGCGGCGGCCACCGTCGTGGCGATGATCGCCGCCGGGCGCTGCGCGTCACCGGCGGGACGGCGGAAGGCGGCGACCAGCGCCGCCGACATCCGCCCGTCGTGCTCCGCGGCGACCAGCGCGTCGCGGCGCGCCCGCGTCGCGTCCGCGAGCACCGCGTCCCGGTGCGGGGCGACGGCGTAGCCGGCGGTCATGGCGACGAGCGCGGCCCCTGTCGCGATCACGACGCCCGCAGCGGCTCCGCCGCCGGGTTCGGGGATGGGGGCGGCGAGCGCCGCCAGCCAGTCGTCGAGGCGTGCGGATGCGAGATCGGGGGCGGACATGCGCCCACTCTAGGGGCGGGCGGCCGCACCGATCGGGGGGCGACATCGACGCATACGCGACCGTAACACCCGCGAAACGGCGCGCTTCTACAGTGACATTGTTGGCGAGACCAACATCGATTCCTGGATCGCCGAACGCGAGCGACCCGCGAGAGGAGGCACCGTGACCGTCCAGCTGCGCCTGCGCGATGCGTCGCGACGATGCCCCAAACGCATGGTCTACGGCCCGTGCGGCGGCGTCGGCGCCGACGGCGGTTGCGAGGTCCCCGGCATCCGCTGCTCGTTCGCCGCCGACCCCGACCTCCTGCATACGCTCGACGTCTCCGCCGCCGACGTCGCAGCCCCCGAGAGCGCCGAGCCCAGCGGCGACGCGCTGCCCCTCTCCCCGCGCCGGACGGCGGCGGCCGCCTTCGCGACGCGCGTCTCGGAGGGGCTGCTCGTCACCGCCGATCTTCCCGTGCGCTCGGCGGATGCCGGCGTGCTCGCCGAGGCGGGCGCGCGCCTGGCCGGATTGACGGCGGTGATCGCGGGCGAGCCGCCCGGCCTCCGCGCGTCGCTCAGCCCGACCCACAAGGCGCTGGTGCTCGGCGGCGCCGGCGCCACCGTGATCGCGGGCATCACCTGTCGCGACCGCAACCGTGTCGCGATCGAGGGCGAGCTCGCGGCCCTCGCCGATCTCGGCGTCGCGGGCGTGCTGGCCGTGACCGGCGACCACCCGGCATCGACCGCGCTCCCGCACGCCCAGCCGGTGTTCGACCTCGACTCGACGCGCGTGGCGGCCCTCGCCCGCCGCGCGGGCTTGTTCGTGGCGGTGGCCGAGCAGCCCGCCGCACCGCCGATCGACTACCGGCCCGTCCGGCTCGCGCTGAAGGCGCGCGCGGGGGCGGAGCTGGCGATCCTGAACCTCTGCGGGGACCTGTCCGATCTCGTCCGCTTCGCCGGAGCGCTGGCCGCGACCGGCGCAGCCATCCCCCTCGTCGCCTCGGTGCCCGTGATCACGTCGCGATCGGCGGCCCTGCGACTCGCGGCGCTGCCCGGGGTCCGCCTGCCGTCGGGGCTCGTGACGGCGGTCACCGCGGCCGCGGCCGTCGACGACGCGGGCGTGCACGCCGCCGTCGCGGCGGCACGGGAGGCCCTCACGGTGCCGGGAGTGGTGGGCGTGCACCTGTCGGCCGTCGTCGACGAGGCCGACCCGACCGGCCTGGCCGCGGTCGACGCGATCGTGCGCACCGCGACGCTCCTGCGCGCGGGCCGCGCCCCTTCCTCCGACGCGACGGCGACGGGAGCCGCGGCATGAGCCTCGCCGCGGGCACGGCGCCGCGCGTCGCGGGGTGTCCGAAGTCGATGGCCTACGGCCCCTGCGGGGGCGTGAACCCGGACGGCACCTGCGAGGTCGATCCGACGCCCTGCGTCTTCCTCCGGCGCGACCTTCCCGTGCGCTGGGACGGGAACGGCGACGCTCCCGTCGACCGCGACCCGGTCGACGCGGTGACGACGGCCGCGGGGCGCGAGGTAGCCGAGATCGCTCAGCGTCGACCGCTGGTGTTCACGGGATTCCCGGTGCGCGCGCTGCGCTCCGACGCCGTCCGCCCCACCGCCGACGCCCTGTCCGGCAGCGTGGATGCCGTGCTCTCCGGCGATGCCGGACGCTCGCGCGTGCAGTTCCCGCCGTCGTACCGGGCTGCGCTCATCGCGGCGACCGGCCTGCGGCTGTGGATGGGCTTCAACGCGCGCGACCGCAATCGCACGGCGCTCGAGCGCGAGCTGCTGTCGCTGCGCGCACTGGGGGTGGCCGGGGTGCACTGCGTCACCGGTGACCACACGCAGACGGGCGACCGGGCCGACGCGCGACCCGTCTTCGATCTCGAATCCACGACGATGCTGCCCCGCGCGCGAGCCCTCGGCCTGCTCACCTCGTTCGCGGAGTCCCCCGCGGCACCGCCCGTCGCCGAGCGCGGCGCCCGGGTGGCGCAGAAGCAAGGCGCGGGCGGTCGGCTGTGCCTCACGCAGTACGCCGGGGATGCCGAGGAGGTCGCCGACTTCGTCGCGCAGTGCCGCGCGGCGGGCGCCACCGCTCCGGTGCTCCCGGGCGTTCCTCTGGTGATCGACCGCGACGGGGCGGGACTGCTCGCCTCCTTCCACGCCGCGAAGCTGCCGCGGGGCTTCATCGACCGTCTCTTCGCGGCGCGGGACGTGCGCGCCGAGGGGATCCGCCTGGCCATCGAATACGGCCGCGCACTCCTCGACACCGGTCTCGTCGGCGGCGTCGTCATCGCCGGCGGTGCCCGTCTGGGCGAGGAGGTCTCCTACGCCGCCGACCTCGCCACGGTGGCCCGAGAGCTAGGGGGCGGCACGTGAGCGGGTCAGTGCGCTCCGGCGCTGCCTTCTTTGACGGTCAGCACGCGCGTCGACTCGCCCGGCTCGGTACGCCACCGGTGGCGTATGCCGCCGTGGTAATACACGGCGTCGCCGACCTCGAGGGCGAACTCCTGATCCTCCAGCACGACGACGAGGCGACCCTCGAGCACGTAGACGAACTCTTCCTCGTCGTGGACCCACCACAGGTCCTCCGAGAACGTCCCCGACATGACCATCGGCACGAAGCGCGGGTGGTCGCGCGCGAGCACGCGCAGGGGGCTGCCCCCGGCATCCAGCGGCGTCGCCTCGCTCGCGCGGAAGACGTGGAACTCCCCCTGGGTGCGCACCGCCGCGTCGGCGTCGTCCGTGAGCAGGGCCTGCTGGGTCGTGCCGAGCGCCTGGGCGACCCGGAACAGCGAGGTCATGCTCATCCGCTCGAGCCCGCGCTCGACCTGGCTGAGGAACGAGTGCGACAGCTCGGCCTGCGCCGCCACCTGGGTGAGCGTCATCCCGCGGCGCTGACGGAGCGCGCGGATCCGCGCACCGAGCGCGCGGGCCGCCGAGGCCGGGCCGTCGTCGGCCAGGGGCGCGTCGGCGGCACGGCGGCGCGACGAGGCGGCATCGGACATGAGTGAAGACTATGACACACGAAAGGAAACCGAGATGACCGGCGCGACACCCACCGACATGCTCGAACCCGCGGCTCTCACTGCCGCGGCCTCCCCCGACTACGCGGCCCTCGAGGCGGACCTGGCGGCCGTCCTCGGCGTCCGGGGCGTCTCCAGCGACCCCCGGCAGCGGGAGAAGGCCTCGGTCGACGGCGCCCGGATGTCGCCGATCATCGCCGAACAGCTGCCCCTCGGCGTCGCCGACCTCGTCGCGTTCCCCGCCGACGCGCAGCAGATCGCCGACGTCGTGCGCATCGCCGTCGCGCACGGCGCCCCCGTGACGCCTCGAGGCAAGGGCACCGGGAACTATGGTCAGGCGATCCCGATGCCCGGCGGCCTGGTGCTGGACACCTCGCGCGCCCGCGGCATCGTCGAGGTGGGCGACGGGTGGATCACGGCCGAGGCCGGTACGCCCATGGCCGCGCTCGAGCAGGCGGCCCGCCAGCACGGCCAGCAGCTGTGGATGTACCCCTCGACCGTGCACTCGACGGTGGGCGGGTTCATCTCGGGCGGCTCGGGCGGCACCGGCTCGATCGCGCACGGCAGCAACCACGAGGGCTTCGTGCTCGCCCTGGACGTCGTGACCCCGGCATCCGGCGGTGAACTGGTGCACGTGGAGGGTGACGATGCCCTCGGGTTCGTGCACAACTACGGCACGGCCGGCATCATCGCGCGGGCGACGGTGCGTCTGGAGCCGATGAACGACTGGCGGGGCCTGTACGCGTCGTTCGACGACTTCACCGGCTCGATGTCGGTGCTGCAGCGACTCGCCGCCCTCCGTCCCTTCCCCCGGCTCGTCTCCGCGGACGACCCGCACGTGTCCGCCC
Organism: Microbacterium sp. MPR-TSA4; assembly: GCF_058792815.1. Taxonomy (NCBI): domain Bacteria; kingdom Bacillati; phylum Actinomycetota; class Actinomycetes; order Micrococcales; family Microbacteriaceae; genus Microbacterium; species Microbacterium sp. MPR-TSA4. The sequence continues at coordinate 82,311 of NZ_JBXAFF010000005.1, read as the reverse complement.
AGCTGCCGCCCGACCCCGCGTTCCCCGAGGGGCGCAGCTCGCTGCGGACGATCATCGACGCGTCCCTCGTCGACGAGGCGACCGCCCTCATCACCGCGGCGGGCGGGCGCATCGAAGAGGTGCGGGAGGGCCCCCAGGTGTCGGCGGCCATCTCGGTGCTGAGCTACAACCATCCGATCGAGTGGCTGCAGAAGTCCGAGCCCGGCGTGTACTTCCACGTCGAGGTCGGCGGAGACGCCCTCATCGACCGTCACGACGAGGTCATGGCGGTCTACCCGGGCGCGCACCTGCACATCGAGGCGACCGCGACGCGTCCCATCGGCATGCTCGCGGGGGTCTACGAGAGCCCGGAGCAGGTCGCCGACGGCATCGCGGCCCTGACCGCGCTCGGAGTCGGCGTGCACAGCCCCCACCAGTGGAACGTCGACTTCCGCCTCTCCGAGACGGTGCAGCTCGCCCGGACGACCGACCCGCGGGGGCTGCTCAACCCCGGCAAGCTCGATCCCGCCTACGGCGGACCCGTGAAGGGGGCGATCCGATGACCGGCGAGTTCCCCTTCACCCCGACGTCTCGCCACTGGGCGGACCTGTCCGGCCCCGCGCTCACGGCGCTGCTGACCGAGCGCTCGATCGCCGTGGTGCCCATCGGCGCGATCGAGCATCACGGTCCGCACCTGCCGCTGCGCACCGACGCGCTGGTCGCCGAGACCATCGCGACGGCGGCCGTCGCGCGCGTCGCGTCCGCGGGGATCGACGCCTGGGTGCTGCCGACGATCAGCTACGCCAAGTCCGACGAGCACCACTGGGCGCCGGGCACCATCTGGCTCGAGGGCACGACCGTGCTCGACCAGCTCGTCGACATCGGCCGCTCGATCGCGATGACGCCGGCCAAGACGGTCGTGTTCGTCAACGGCCACGGCGGCAACGTCATGCTGCTCGGCTGGGCCAACCGCGAGCTGCGTCGACGCTTCGGTCTGCGCACCTTCTCGATGCCCGCGACGGCCGGAGGGGCCGGCGACGGCATCGACGGCCGCCCCGACGAGAAGGGACAGGGCATCCACGGCGGCTTCTCCGAGACGTCGCTGGTCATGCACCTGGCCCCCCACCTCGTCGCCCCCGACATGCCCGCCCGGAACGTCCCGGAGCACATCGCCGGCCTCACCCACATCGGCTTCAACCGCAAGCCGGTCATGTTCGGGTGGACGAGCGACGACTTCGGCCCCGAGGGCGTGATCGGCGACGCGACGGGCGCCAACGCGGCGCACGGCAAGGAGCTGTACGACCGGGGCGTGGACTTCGTCTGCGAGGCCCTCGCCGAGATCGACGGGTTCGTGTTCGGATGACCGCGTCGTACGCCCCCGGCATCCCTCCCGCTCCCGTCGTGATCGCCCACGACAGCGACCCGGTGCAGTCGGATGTCGCGTGGAGCGATCCCCTCGCCCTCGCCGCCGACTGGCTGCCCGCGCCGGACGAGGACCGCCTGCTGATGACGGTGTCGACCATCGGGCTGGACGGCATCCCCGACGCGCGCACGACCATGCTCAGCGACTTCGACGGCGAACGGTTCTTCTTCCACACCGATGCCGACAGCCGCAAGGCCGCCGAGCTGGCGGCCTCCCCCGGCGTCGCCCTCACCCTCCTGTGGCCGGGCTTCACCCGCCAGCTGGTCGTGCAGGGCACCGCGACGCGGTCGCCGCGTGAGGAGTCGGACGAGGCCTACCGGCGTCGATCGCCCTACCTCCAGCAGCTCGCCTGGCAGAACACCGCCGCGTATGCGCCTCTGCCGCTCGCCGAGCGGCGCGCACAGTGGAGCGCGTTCCTCGCCGCCCACGGCGGCGCCGAGCACCCCGCCTTCACGCCGCCCGAGACCTGGGCGGGTTACGCCGTGACGCCCCATCGCCTGGTGTTCTGGGTGTCGAACCCGGCCGCGGCGAGCCGCCGCCTCGCCTACACGCGCGTGGGCGACGGGTGGCGGTCGGAGGCCCTGCCCGGCTGACCGGGGTCAGGCGGCCAGCGACAGATACGGCTCCCAGGCCGGCTCGGAGCGCTCGGTGCCGCGCACCGTCCACTGCGGGCCGCGGGGCGGCTGGGGCAGCCAGCGCAGCTCCCAGCCCATCTCCTGCGGGGTGCGGTCGCCCTTCATGTTGTTGCAGCGCAGGCACGCGGCCACGAGGTTCTCCCACGAGTCGGCGCCCCCGCGCGAGCGCGGCAGGACGTGATCGATCGTGGTCGCGCTCTTGCCGCAGTACGCGCAGCGGTGGGCGTCCCGACGCAGCACGCCGCGTCGGGTCACCGGCACGCGACGGGCCCCCGGCACGCGCACGTACCGTGTGAGCACGATCACCGCCGGACGGTCGCACGAGCCACGGATCCCCCACACGGGATTTCCGTCGATGCGCTCGATGACGGTCGCCTTCTCGTTCATCACGAGCACGAGGGCTCTCTTGAACGAGACGACGGCCAGGGGTTCGTATCCGGCGTTCAGCACCAGTGTGCGCATGCGCGTTCCTCTCGAACGGCCGTCGATGGCTTCGACGGCTCTCCGTTGTCGACGCGGCACGGACGGGGCGGCGCAGGCACGAAAAAAGGCGCTGTCATGAAGACAGCGCCTTGAACCCGCGACGAATGTCGCGGCAGTCGTGCACACGATGCCGAAGGACATAGCGGCCGAGCGCATTCACGGTTCGAATGCGAGGTCCTGTGTCCATGCGGCTCCCCCTCGGCTGTGCGAGCGTCGGGATCAGGCTAATGCACGCAGCGACGACGCGGGCGAATGGCAGATGAACGGATGCCGCGTGTCGGGCCCGGTCACCGGGCCGCGACACGCGGCATCCGTTCATGCGCGATCAGCGGACGTTCGCGACGAGGAAGTCCTCGGCGTTGGTCCACGACCCGTTCACGTAGATCTCCAGGTGCAGGTGCGTGCCGTAGGCACGACCGGTGTCGCCGACCTGGCCGATGATCTGGCCGGCCCGCACGGTGTCGCCGACGACGACACGGCGGGTGCCGTAGGACATGTGCGCGTACAGCGACGTGACGGTGTTGCCGCCGATGTTGTGGGCGATCTTCACGTAGACGCCCCAGCCGGGGCCATCTTCGGTCGATTCGACCACGACGCCGTCCGCGATCGCGTAGATCGGTGTGTAGCGGTCGACCATGTAGTCGGTGCCCTTGTGCCCCGCGTAGGGCTCGCCGAAGTTGTTGAAGAACGGCAGCGGGCGCACGACGGAGCCGGCGGGCGCGATGGTCTCGGCGAGCGATCCGGAGTAGACGGCGGACGCCGTGGATGCCGCCGCGATCCGCGCAGCGGCCGCGGCCTTCGCGGCATCCTCGTCCTTCTTGGTCTGGATCTCCTCCGGCGTGGTGGCCGAGTAGCTGTCGCGCGCGAGGGCCGTGGGCGTGGCCTCGGAGGCGATGACGAGCGACTGCGCGTTCTCGGCGGCCACCTGTTGCAGCGTGACGGCTTCCGCCGAGCCGGAGCTCGTGGCGGCGAACGCGGGCACGATGGCGACGGTGGCGATGAGGCCGCCGACGGCGGCGACCGTCACGAAGCTGCGCACGGGGTGACCCGTGCGGCGTGCACGTCGTGCCGGTGCGGGGGTCGCGGCGGCGTCTGCGCGGACGGCGGGAGAGGTGGATGCGGAGCGGGCGAGCGTGAAACGGCGCGCGCGGCTCCGGAGAGTGGGTGTCGTCGCTTCGGACTCGGGTTTCTCCTGCGACGGGTCGAACTGATCAGCCAATTGTCCTCCGGCGCCTCTGCAGTCCTCCCCGGAGGCAGGATGCTGGTTCGTCGGCACTCGGTGTCAGGGCACAGATGTACGGGCTTCACCGCGCGAACGACGAACCGATGAGGCAATCCGTGCGGAGGTCCGTGGCGGGCTTCTCGCCACGTGGACTTTTCGAGGCTAGCGGAAGGTAACGAATAAGTCACGCAGAGTTCTTCGTACGCAGGCCCTTCCCTGGCGATGCTCAGGCTTGCGGGACCGCGTCGACGAGGAAGATGTGCGAGGCGACCTCGACCGGCAGCTCGAGTCCGTCGGGCTTGCCGGCCATCTGGACGAGCACGTAGCCCTCGCTGAAACGGAACTCTCCGACCCCGCCCGGCACCACGCCCGCGTCGCGCAGCTGGTCGAGCAGCTCGGGGTCGACCTGCACCGGCTCCGCGAGTCGGCGCACGGTCCCGCTGACGGGCCCGCCGGTCTCGTTGAGCAGCCGCACCAGGCCGACGACCCCGTCGTGGAAGGTGCGCGCCGGCACGTCGCCCAGCTGGTCCAGCCCGGGGATCGGGTTGCCGTAGGGCGATTCGGTGGGGTGACCGAGCAGCTCGATGAGCCGGCGCTCGACCAGCTCGCTCATCACGTGCTCCCAGCGGCAGGCCTCTTCGTGGACGTAGGCCCAGTCCAGGCCGATCACATCGCTCAGCAGGCGCTCGGCGAGGCGGTGCTTGCGCATCACGTCCACCGCCTTCTGCCGGCCGGTGATGGTCAGCTCGAGCGAGCGGTCGTCGGAGACGACCACGAGGCCGTCGCGCTCCATGCGTCCCACCGTCTGCGACACCGTGGGCCCGGAGTGCCCGAGGCGCTCGGAGATGCGCGCACGCAGGGGGACGATGCCCTCCTCCTCGAGCTCGAGGATCGTACGCAGGTACATCTCGGTGGTGTCGATCAGATCGGTCATGTGGCAGGCCTCGGTGCGCGTTCGTGGGTGTACTGCCAGCCTATCCGTTTCTCACGGCGTCCCGGCGGGGCCGCCCCCGCGCTCACCCTAGAATCGGGAGCATGGCCCACGTCACGCTGCCCCGCGAGATCCTGCCCGCCGACGGTCGCTTCGGTTGCGGACCGTCCAAGATCCGCCCGGAGCAGCTGGCTGCCCTGGCCGGTCCCGGCTCGGTGCTCATGGGCACCTCGCACCGCCAGGCTCCGATCAAGAGCCTGGTCGGCCAGGTGCGGATGGGACTCAGCGACCTGCTGCGTCTGCCCGACGGCTACGAGATCATCGTCGGCAACGGCGGCTCCACCGCCTTCTGGGACGCCGCCGCGTTCGGCCTGATCGAACGCCGCGCGCAGAACCTCGTCTTCGGCGAGTTCGGCGGGAAGTTCGCCGCGGCCGCGGCGGCGCCGTGGCTCGAGGCGCCCGACGTCCGCAAGGCGGATGCCGGCACCCGCACGGTCGCCGAGGCCGTCGAGGGCGTGGACGTATACGCGTGGCCCCACAACGAGACCTCCACCGGCGTCGCGGCGCCGATCGCTCGCGTCGCGGGCGATGACGGCGCGCTCACGGTGATCGACGCCACGAGCGCCGCGGGCGGCATCAACTTCGCGGTCTCGCAGACCGACGTCTACTACTTCGCGCCGCAGAAGAACCTCGGCTCCGACGGCGGGCTCTGGTTCGCCGCCGTCTCCCCCGCGGCGATCGAGCGGATCGAGCGCGTGGCGGCATCCGGTCGCTACATCCCCGAGTTCCTGAGCCTGAAGAACGCCCTGGACAACTCGCGACTGAACCAGACGCTCAACACGCCCGCCGTGGCGACGCTGATCCTGCTCGACAAGCAGCTCGAGTGGATCAACGGCAACGGCGGACTGGGCTGGGCCGCCGCGCGCACCGCCGAGTCGTCGAACGCGCTGTACGCGTGGGCCGAGGCCTCGCCCGTGGCGACGCCGTTCGTCGCCGACCCCGCCGACCGCTCGCCGGTCGTCGTCACGATCGACTTCGACGAGACCGTGGATGCCGCGGCCATCGCCGCGAGCCTGCGCGCCAACGGCATCGTCGACACCGAGCCGTACCGCAAGCTCGGCCGCAACCAACTGCGGATCGCCACCTTCGTCTCGATCGAGCCCGACGACGTGCGTCAGCTGATCAAGGCGATCGACTACACGATCGCGCACACGCACGGCTGAGTCCCGCCGGGGCGGCGCGTCACCCGTAGGGTGAGCGTCCGCGACGGGGGCGGGCCGGAGCGGCCTCAGTCCTCGTCGTCGTCCTCGTCGTCGTCGCTGTCATCGAGCACGTCGATGTCGACGCCGTCGACGTCTCCCGCGTGGAGGATCGGCGACCCGTCGTCGTCGAAGTCCGCGGCATCCAGATCGTCGACGTCGTCGAGCTCGTCGTCCAGCTCGTCGAGGTCGTCGTCGGACACGCCGTCCTCGTTCTCCGCGTCGTCCTCGGCGTCGGCACCGCGCTCGGCGGCCAGCGCCGCCTGTGCGGCCTGGTACTCGGCCAGTCGCACCGCCCACGGCACCCATTCGGGAGCCAGCAGCGCGCCCGCGCCCGGCAGCAGCTCAGCCTCCAGCACGGTGGGCTCGGCGTCCTCGACCACGGCGAGGCTCACCGTCCAGTACCAGCCCGGGTAGCCCTCCATCGTGTTGCCGAACCGCAACGACACGACGCCGCCGTCCTCGACGGTGTAGCCCGCGGGGGCGCCCACCGTGGCGGCGGGGGTGATCTCCGACAGCGCGGCGAGCGCCAGGTCGTGAGCCGCGAGCAGACGCTCGTCGGCGACGACGGGAGCCGAGCCCTCCGGCTCGGCCGCGCCGGAGTCGACGGACTCAGGCGTCGAGTTCATCGGCCACCTTGCGCAGGATCGCCGCGACCTTCTTGCCCTGACCCGCATTGGGGTAGTGGCCGTGGCGGAGATCGCCGCCGACCTTGTCGAGCAGCTTGACGAGGTCTTCGACCACGACGGCCATGTCGTCCGGCTTCATCCGGTTGCGCTTGGCGAGGCTCACGGGCGCGTCGAGCACCCGGACCGCGAGGGCCTGCAGCCCGCGCTTGCCGTCGGCCACACCGAAGTCCAGGCGCGTGCCGGCCTTGAGTCCCTCGGTGCCCGCGGGGAGGGCCGTGGCGTGCAGGAAGACGTCCTGGCCGTCATCGGTGGTGATGAAGCCGAACCCCTTCTCGTCGTCGTAGAACCTGACCTTGCCGGTGGGCATCGCACTGACCTCGCTCATCGGCGCCCGAACATGCGGACGCGGTGACATGGGGGCGTTCTGCCCCTGTCTCCAGCCTACGGCACCACCACGACTGCGGCGGGGACGCAGTAGGGTGATCCCGATGCCCTCTTCGTCCTCTCGCACTCCCGGCGCCGCCGACGATCTCCCGGTCCGGCGGATCGACCGCGTCCTCGCGTTCATGTCCCTGGGTCTGCTGCTGCTGTCGGTCGTCTGCTTCGTCGCGATCATGATCGGCTCGGCGACCGGCATGAAGCACGATGACTTCGGCCAGGGACTGTGGCCGCTCGTCGGCACCCTCGTCTACATCGCGCCCATCGTCGCCTTCGCGCTGCTGATGGCGGTGCTCATCATGACCTTCATCCGGAAGGCCCGGGTCGGCAAGGGCCGCTGACGTGACCGCCTCCGACGCGCGCGCACTCGCACAGCACCTGGTGCAGCGCGGCGACGACGCGCTGGCGAGCTTGCTCGCCGCCCGGCACATCGCCCCCACCGTCGGATGGAACGACGCCTTCGACGCGGCCGAGGCGCTCCTGGACCCCGCCTCCCTCGACCGCGCGCTCGTCGCGCTGACCGGCGACGAGGTGGACGCGCTCTCCGGCGACGGGCCGGTCCCGCCCGGCCCCGTGCGCGACACGCTCCACGAGCGCGCCCTGATCGACGCGGACGGGACCCCGTACACGGCGGTGCGCACCGCTTTGGAGACGATCCGCCGGCGCGGCGTCGCCACGGCATCCGGCGCCGTCGCCCCGCCCGCCGCCGAGGGGTCGGACGATGCCGGCGCCGCGGAGCGGGCCTTCGCCTCGCTCGGCTCGCTCGCCGACATCCTCCACGCCGCGCTCGCCCATCCCTTCGGGCGGATCGGCGCCGGCACGCTCGGCGCCCCCGACCGGCGCCGCCTCATCGAGGCCGGCATCGTCGACGACGCCGTCGCGGCCGACGAACTGGTCGTGATCGCCGAACGCACGGGGCTGCTGTCCGGGCAGGACAAGACGTGGCTGGTGACCCCGCGCGGAGCGCAGTGGCTGCACAGCGACACCCTCTCGCGCTGGGCGGAGGTCGCGGCGGCGCTGCTGGACGCGCTCCCGCGTGGTGTGCGCCGGCGCGGCGGCGGCTGGCTGCCGCCCTACGCCTGGGCGGCGGCGTACCCGTTCGACTCGGCGTGGTCGGAGCGCGCCGCCGCGCTGCGCGCGCTGCTCGGGCGATGGGCGCTCCTCGACGATGCCGGCCGCCCGACGAACTGGGCGCGCGACGTGTTCGCCGCGGCGGGCGACGACACCCCGGTGACCGGTGCGCTCGACCTCGACGCCCTGGCGGGGCTGCTCCCGGGCGAGGTCGATCGGGTCTACCTGCAGAACGACCTGACGGCCATCGCTCCCGGACCGCTCGCTCCCCACCTGGACATGCGGCTGCGCTCCGTCGCCCGCCGCGAATCGCACGCCCAGGCATCCACCTACCGGTTCACGCCGGAGACGATCGCCGACGCGCTCACCTCGGGCGAGAGCGCCGAGTCCCTGCGCGAGTTCCTCACGGAGCTCTCCCTCACCGGGCTCCCCCAGCCGCTGGCCTACGAGATCGAGCGGACGGCCCGCACCCACGGCACGATCCGCGTCGGCCCCGACAGCGAGGGCCGCACCCGTGTCACGAGCGACGACGACGCCCTGCTGCGCACGCTCGCCGTCGACCAGGCCCTGCGTCCCCTGGGCCTCGTGCCGGAGGGCGCCGACCTCGTGACCCGCAGCGGAGCCGACACGGCCTTCTGGATGATCGCCGACGCCCGCTACCCGGTGGTGGCCGTGGATGCCGGCGGACGGCGACGCCGCCTCGACCGCCATCGCCTCGCATCGGCGCCTCCCGCCGCCGCCCCGCGGGAGGAGACCTACGCCGTCCTGCTCTCCCGCCTGCGCGCCGCACCGTCGGAGGACGCCGACGCCGCGTGGCTCGGCCGTGAGCTCGACCAGGCCGTCCGCGCCCGCGCGACCATCGTGGTCGCGGTGCGCATGCCCGACGGCAGCGACCGCGAGTTCATCATCGAGGCCACCGGTCTCGGCGGCGGGCGCCTGCGCGGACTGGATCGTACGGTCGACGTGGAACGCACCCTCCCCGTCTCGAGCATCAGCGGCATCCGCCCCGCCTGAGCGGTCTGAGCGACCCCGCGGCATCCGCCGCCGGGACGACCGACCGGCACCCGCGCCGACGCCGGTAGACTGGGACGCTATGGCTGACGGCCCCCTCATCGTGCAAAGCGACCGCACCGTGCTGCTCGAAGTCGCGCACCCACAGGCGGAGACGGCGCGACACGAGCTCGCGATCTTCGCCGAGCTCGAGCGCGCACCCGAGCACATCCACACCTATCGCGTCACACGCTTGGGGCTGTGGAACGCGCGCGCGGCCGGCCACACGGCCGACGACATGCTGGCGACGCTCGATCGCTGGTCGCGCTTCCCCGTGCCCGCCTCGGTGTCGATCGACATCCGCGAGACCGTGAACCGCTACGGGCGGCTCGTCATCGAGCGGGATGCCGAGGGCGCGCTCGTGCTGCGCGGCACCGACCCCGCGGTGCTCGCCGAGGTCGGCAAGAACAAGCGCATCCAGCCACTGCTGGTCGGACGCCCGTCCCCCGACACGTACCTCATCGACGCGTGGGCACGGGGGCACATCAAGCAGGAGCTGCTGAAGATCGGCTGGCCGGCCGAGGACCACGCGGGCTACACGCCCGGGACGCCGCACGAGATCGACCTGCACGAGGACGGCTGGACCCTCCGCCCCTATCAGCGCCAGGCGGTCGACATCTTCAGCGAGGGCGGCTCCGGCGTCGTCGTGCTCCCCTGCGGCGCGGGCAAGACCCTCGTCGGCGCGGCCGCGATGGCCGAGACGAAGACCACCACCCTGATCCTCGTGACCAACACCGTCAGCGCCCGCCAGTGGCGCGACGAACTGCTCAAGCGCACGTCGCTCACGCCCGAGGAGATCGGCGAGTACTCCGGCCAGACCAAGGAGGTCAAGCCGGTCACGATCGCGACCTACCAGATCCTGACGGCGAAGCGGAAGGGCGAGTACGCCCACCTCGCGCTGCTCGACGCGCTCGACTGGGGACTCATCGTCTACGACGAGGTGCACCTGCTGCCCGCACCCGTGTTCAAGCTCACCGCCGATCTGCAGGCGCGCCGCCGCCTGGGCCTGACGGCGACGCTCGTGCGCGAGGACGGCCGCGAGGGCGACGTGTTCAGCCTCATCGGCCCCAAGCGCTTCGACGCGCCGTGGAAGGAGATCGAGGCCCAGGGCTTCATCTCCCCCGCCGTCTGCTACGAGGTCCGCGTGGACCTGCCGCCCTCCGACCGCCTCGAGTACGCCGCATCCGCCGATGACGAGCGCTACCGCCTGGCCGCCACCGCGCACGCCAAGATCGGCGTCGTGAAGGACCTCGTGGCCCGCCACAGCGGAGAGCAGATCCTGGTGATCGGGCAGTACCTCGACCAGATCGACGTTCTCGCCGAGGCGTTGGACGCCCCCAAGATCACCGGCGCGACGCCCGTCGACGAGCGCGAGGAGCTGTTCGCCGCATTCCGGGAGGGCCGCGTGCCCGTGCTGGTCGTCTCGAAGGTCGCGAACTTCTCGATCGATCTGCCCGACGCGTCGGTCGCGATCCAGGTGTCGGGATCCTTCGGCTCGCGCCAGGAGGAGGCGCAGCGTCTGGGCCGCCTGCTGCGTCCCAAGTCGAACGGGCACACCGCCAGCTTCTACACGCTCATCGCCCGCGACACCGTCGACCAGGACTTCGCCCAGAACCGGCAGCGCTTCCTCGCCGAGCAGGGGTACAGCTACACGATCCTGGATGCCGAGGGCATCGCCGCCGCGTAGCGCACCGCGATTCGACTCGTCGCTGCGCCCCTCGCTCAACGCCCGGAACCGCACCGCGTTTCGACTCGTCGCTGCGCTCCTCGCTCAACGCCCGGACGCCCCCGCGTTTCGACTCGTCGCTGCGCTCCTCGCTCAACGCCCGGAACCGCACCGCGTTTCGACTCGTCGCTGCGCTCCTCGCTCAACGCCCGGAACCGCCCCCGCGTTTCGACCCGTCGCTGCGCTCCTCGCTCAACGACCGGACGCCCCGGCACCCCCGGTCGTTGAGCGAGCGGAGCGAGTCGAAACGCCCCGACGAGCGGGATGCTCACCACGCGGGAGCGGGCGGCGGCAGCAGCAGCGTCCGCGGCAGCGGGCGACGCACCAGCATCCACTCGACCACCGCGACGTAGCCGCCGATCAGCAGGAACGACCACAGGAAGCTGACGATGCCGGTCGTGCTCTCCGTCGGGCTCGATCCCGACGCGAGCGACAGCAGGAACGCCGTCAGGTTGTTCACCACGTGCAGCGCGATCGCCGCTTCCAGGCCCCCGGTGCGCCACGTGAGCCAGCCGGCGGCGACCGCGAACAGCCCCACGCCGATCTGGCCGAGCACGTCGTAGCCGTGGCCGAGGACGAACAGCGGCACGGGCAGCAGGATGGCGAACGCCGGATGACGCAGCCACCGCCCGATGGCCTGCATGAGATATCCGCGGAAGATGTACTCCTCCGCGGCCGCCTGCACCGGCACGAGCAGCAGCACGACCACCGCGGTGATCGGCCAGGTCGGAGCCGGGCCGCCCGCGACCGGCTCCTCCATGCCGCCGGGGAGCAGGAACCCCACCGCGGTCAGCACGGCCGAGACGCCGACGGCGAGAGCGCCGCACAGCAGCATCCATCGCCAGCGCAGCCGGCCCGCGGCCGACGAGACGAGCCCGAGGCGCCGCCCGTTCACGATCAGCGACGCCAGGATGTAGGCCGGCAGCATCAGGGCGATCGTGCCGAGCAGGATCGCGACCATCAGCGGGTCGCCCATGTCGACGCCGCCCGACTGGCCCAGGCGCGCGAGGCTGTCCAGCCGCTCCGGGTCGCGGAACAGCGCGATGCCGACGACGACCATGGCGAACACGAGGAAGGCGACGTAGATCGCCAGGCCCAGGATGCCGGTGACCAGCGGCGTCCAACAGCCCGAGCGCCGCCGCGCGAAGATCAGCCGGTGGAAGGCGAGGCCGCCGACGAGGGCATCGCCCGGGAGAGCACGGGCCGGACGCGCGATCGGCGGCGTGACGGGCGGCATCGGTGGCGCGAACAGCGGTGATGACGGAGGGACGGGGACCTGCGGCGCGGGCGTCGTCATTCATCCATCTTCGCCGATATCCAGCAAAGGGAAGGGTTGCGATGCCAGGATGGGCCTATGACCGCACCGCGCATCCTCGTCGTGGACGACGAACCGAACATCCGGGACCTGCTGGTCACGAGCCTGAGGTTCGCCGGCTATCAGGTGCGCGCCGTCGCCAACGGCGCCCAGACCATCTCGGCCGTCCTCGAGGAGGAACCCGACCTCATCATCCTCGACGTCATGCTTCCCGACATGAACGGGTTCAGCGTCACCAAGCGTCTGCGGGGCGCGGGATACACCGCCCCGATCCTGTTCCTGACGGCGAAGGACGAGACCGAGGACAAGATCGAGGGGCTCAACGCCGGCGGCGACGACTACGTCACCAAGCCGTTCTCGCTGGACGAGATCGTCGCGCGTCTGCAGGCCATCCTGCGCCGTACGATGCAGGCCGACGAGGAGTCCACCATCCGTGCCGGTGAGCTCACGATGGACCAGGACACGCACGACGTGACCGTCGGCGACGTCTCCATCGATCTGTCGCCGACCGAGTTCAAGCTGCTGCGCTATCTGATGCTCAACCCGAACCGGGTGCTCAGCAAGGCGCAGATCCTCGATCACGTGTGGGAGTACGACTTCAACGGCGATGCCGGCATCGTCGAGAGCTACATCTCCTACCTGCGTCGCAAGATCGACCCGTACTCGTCGGAGCCGCTCATCCAGACCAAGCGCGGCTTCGGCTACATGCTGAAGGCCGGCAAGTCCTCCTGACCGCCCGCCCATGACGGTGGACGGGGTGTACGCGGCGCACGCGAAGAAGAACGATCGCCTGACGTCGTGGTGGCGCGGCATCAGCCTGCGCGCCAAGGTGACGGGCGTCACGGTCGCGGTGCTCACCGTGGGCCTGCTCGCGGCCGGTTTCGGAACGGCCGTCTTCCTCCGCAACGCCCAGATCGCCGAACGCGACCAGTCGATCAGCCAGACCGTCACGCTCGATCAGGCCAGCAGCCTGCTCAACGTCGAGGTGGTCGAGGGCGTCGCGCAGTTCGAGCCGGCCGACTACCCCCCGCTCACCTCGTTCTCCATCGCCGTCTACGGCCCGGACGGCACCCTGCTGGCCACCGGCGGGCCGGCCCAGAGCGACGGTCCGGTGTTTCCGGCGACCTTCGGTCTCGATCGGACGCTCATGCAGGGCACGGCACCGTTCGAGCTGTTCTCCGCCGACGGCGAGACGGTGTACCACGCCGCCGTGGACGTGCTGCAGATCCCGGGGGCGCGGGAGAACAACGTGCAGCTGCTCGCGCTGCCGCTGACTCCGGTCACCCAGACCGTGGCCAGCTTCGTCGGCATCTACAGCATCCTCGCCATCCTGACGATCCTCGCCAGCGCCCTGCTCACCCGGTGGCTCGTGACGCTCGCGTTCCGCAGTCTCGGACAGGTCGAGCAGACGGCCATGTCGATCGCACGCGGTGACTTCGGTCAGCGCATGGGCGACATCGCCCCGGGCACCGAGGTGGGCAAGCTCAAAACCGCCATCAATGCGATGCTCGACCGGGTCGACCACGCCCTCGGGCAGCGCGATGCGACCGTGCTGCAGATGCGACGCTTCATCGGCGATGCCAGCCACGAGCTGCGCACCCCGCTCGTGACCGTGCGCGGCTATGCGGAGCTGTACCGGATGGGGGCGATCTCGGGCGACGAGCAGACGGCGCAGTCCATGGAGCGCATCGAGAAGGAGGCGATCCGGATGGGCGGCCTCGTCGAGGACCTCCTCGCCCTCGCCCGCCTCGACGAGCGCCGCGACATCGTCGTCGCCCCCGTCGACCTGCGCCCGATCGCGCGCGACGCGGTGCTCGATGCCCGGGCGACCGCGCCGGAGCGGACGGTGTCGTTCCTGGACGACGCTCCCGCGCCGCGACTGCTGCGCCCCGCGTCCGCTCCCCCGACGAGCAGCTCGCCGACGCGGCGCCGTCCGCCGACGGCCGCGATCGGCGCGCTGCTGCGTCGGCGCCCGCGCCCGGGCGAAGAGACCGGCACGCCCGCGCCGGCGGAACGGCCTCCCGTTCTGGCGGCGAGGGAGCCCATCGTGCTCGGCGACGAGAACCGCATCCGCCAGGTGGTGGCGAACCTCTTGGGCAATGCCCGCCGCTACACGCCGGAGGGCTCGCCGGTGGAGCTGGCCGTGGGGGTCGACGAGCCGGCGGGCATGGGCTGGATCTCGGTCATCGACCACGGCGACGGCATCCCGCCCCAGCTCCGCGACAAGATCTTCCAGCGGTTCTGGCGCGCCGACACCTCCCGCACGCGCGAGACGGGAGGCTCGGGCCTCGGGCTCTCGATCGTCGCCTCCGTGGTCGAGGCGTTGCACGGATCCATCGTGGTCAGCGAGACGCCCGGCGGCGGCGCCACCTTCCGGGTGGCCTTCCCGCTGGCCCAGGCGCGGGATGCCGCCGAGCACCTGTTCATCGAGACCCAGCCGCTGCCGCGCCTCCACGCGGACTCCTGAGGGCGCCGCCTCCTCCCCGCACGGCTGGCGCCCGACGCCGTCCACGGGAGCGGTGCCCGCCCCGCGCGCGGCCACGCGCGCCCCGTAGCGTGGGGGCCCCGTCGAAAGGAGATCCCATGACCGCCTTCAGCGTCGATGCGGACGCCGTCCTCGCCGCCACCGGTGCGATCCGCGGCACCGCCGACCGGCTCCAGGCCGAGACCGCCGCGATGCTGGGTCAGCTCACCCAGCTCCAAGGCACCTGGACCGGTGGCGCCGCCGTCGCATTCCAGAGTCTCGTCGATCGCTGGCGCAGCGCGCAGACCGAGCTGGAGAGCGCCCTCACCGACATCGGGACCGCCCTCGGTCACGCGGGCGCGCAGTACGCGCAGACCGAGGTCGCGGCGGCGGGCCTGTTCCGCTGACGGCATCCGGGAACGCAGAAAGGCCCCTCCGAGGAGGGGCCTTTCCGATGAGGGTCGGACTCAGAAGTCCATGCCACCCGTGGGGTCACCGGCGGGCGCGGCAGCCTTCTCGGGCTTGTCGGCGACGACGACCTCGGTGGTGAGGAACAGACCCGCGATCGACGCGGCGTTCTGCAGCGCCGAGCGCGTGACCTTGGCCGGGTCGATGATGCCGGCGGCGAACATGTCGACGTACTCGCCGGTGGCCGCGTTCAGGCCCTGTCCGACGGGCAGCTCCGACACCTTGTTCGCGACGACACCGGGCTCGAGACCGGCGTTCAGCGCGATCTGCTTCAGCGGGGCCTCGATGGCGACCTTGACGATGTTCGCACCGGTGGCCTCGTCGCCTGTGAGCTCGAGCTTCTCGAACGCACGCTTGCCGGCCTGGATGAGCGCGACGCCACCACCGGGGACGATGCCCTCCTCGACGGCCGCCTTCGCGTTGCGGACGGCGTCCTCGATGCGGTGCTTGCGCTCCTTGAGCTCCACCTCGGTGGCCGCACCCGCCTTGATGACGGCGACGCCGCCGGCGAGCTTGGCGAGGCGCTCCTGCAGCTTCTCGCGGTCGTAGTCGCTGTCGGTGTTCTCGATCTCGCGCTTGATCTGGGTCACGCGACCCTCGATCTGCGCGGACTCGCCGGCACCCTCGACGATCGTGGTCTCGTCCTTGGTGACGATGACCTTGCGCGCCTTGCCGAGCAGGTCGGTGGTGGCGTTCTCGAGCTTGAGACCGACCTCCTCCGTGATGACCTGGCCACCGGTGAGGATCGCGATGTCCTGCAGCTGGGCCTTGCGACGGTCGCCGAAGCCGGGGGCCTTGACGGCGACCGACTTGAAGATGCCGCGGATCTTGTTGAGCACGAGAGTCGCGAGGGCCTCACCCTCGACGTCCTCCGCGATGATGACGAGCTCCTTGCCCTCCTGGATCACCTTGTCGACGATCGGCAGCAGGTCCTTGATGTTGGAGATCTTCTGGTTCGCGATGAGGATGTACGGGTCCTCGAACACCGCTTCCTGACGCTCCGGGTCGGTGACGAAGTAGGGGTTGATGTAGCCCTTGTCGAAGCGCATGCCCTCGGTGAGCTCGAGCTCGGTGCCGAAGGTGTTCGACTCCTCGACGGTGACGACACCCTCCTTGCCGACCTTGTCGATCGCCTCGGCGATCAGCGCGCCGATCTCGGGGTCGGCGGCGGAGATGGATGCCGTGGCGGCGATCTCCTCCTTGGTCTCGACCTCCTTCGCCGATGCGAGCAGCTCGTCGGAGAGAGCCTTGACGGCCTTCTCGATGCCCTTCTTGAGCGAGATGGGGTCGGCCCCGGCGGCGACGTTGCGCAGGCCCTCGCGAACGAGCGCCTGGGCGAGGACGGTCGCGGTGGTCGTGCCGTCACCGGCGACGTCGTCCGTCTTCTTGGCGACCTCCTTGACGAGCTCCGCGCCGATCTTCTCGTACGGGTCGTCGAGCTCGATCTCCTTGGCGATCGAGACGCCGTCGTTCGTGATCGTGGGGGCGCCCCACTTCTTCTCGAGCACGACGTTGCGACCGCGGGGGCCCAGGGTCACCTTGACGGCGTCGGCCAGGATGTTCAGGCCACGCTCGAGGCCGCGGCGGGCCTCCTCGTCGAAAGCGATGATCTTTGCCATAAGTGTGTCGTCCCTCCCGGACGTGAGGATGAGTCTTTAGCACTCGCGAGGATGGAGTGCTAACTCATTCTGGCACTCTGGCATGACGAGTGCAAGCCGCCGACGCCCGGCGCGGCGACACGCGCCGCACCGCCGCCGAGGGCGCGCGGGAGGAGGGTCGACGCGGGGTCAGGCGACGACGCGGACCGACTCGGCCTGCGGGCCCTTCTGGCCGGCACCGACGGTGAACTCGACCGTCTGCCCCTCCTCGAGCACCCGGAATCCGGACATGTCGATGTTGGAGTAGTGGACGAAGACGTCCTGGCCATCGGTGACGGTGATGAAGCCGAAACCCTTCTCGGCGTTGAACCACTTGACGGTACCCTGGGCCATGCGAATCTCCTGATGCTGCGGTGGGACGTCGCAATGCTAACCAGCGCTCGCGGCGCGAAAACGCCGATCCGGCAACTGTTGACACGCGCGCATCGAAGTGTTCACACGCGTGAAACACTCCCCCGCGGAGGTCGCGTCCGCGCGGTGTCAGCCGGCCGGCGTGGCGCCGGCATCCGTGCGATCGGCGCCGATCACGACGACCAGCAGCGTGCTGCCGTCGCCGCCGGCCAGCCCCGCATAGGCGTCGCTGAGGGAGACCGTCGCACCGCCGATGACCTGCGCGAGGCCGCGGGCGGCGCCCTCCTCGGCGGGATCCGAATAGAACACGGTGGTGGTCTGGAACCCCGTCGAGCCGGCATCGCCGGCCGTGACGTCGTCGGCGGCCCAACCGGCGGCCACGATGGTCTGGGCGAGCGCGCCGGCGAGCCCCGACTGCGTGGTGGCGTTGAGCACGGTCACCTTGAACGACGGGTCGACGACGGGCTCGGCCGTCGCGATCGGCGTCGGGGTCGCGCTCGGCGTCGGGAACAGGGTCACGCGCCCCGTCGCGACCAGCGTGCCGAAGATGCCCACGGCGACGAGGACGACGATCGCGATCGCCGACCACAGCACCACCACGCCCCCGCGCATCCGCGGGTTCTCGGCGCGATGAGCACCGATGCGGCCCCCGTCGAGGGGCAGATCATCGAAGCGGTCCTGGTGAGCGGGGGTTCTCGGCACCACAGAATGCTATCGGCCCGTTCCCGTGGGAACCGCGGGAACGGCGGCGCGGCCTGCGCGCTCGCGTTCGCGTGCCTCGCGCAACCGGCGCAGCCGGTGCACGAGCATCGCATCGTAGGCCGCCGCATCCGGCTGGTCGACGACCCGGCCGAGGAGCTGGTAGTAGCGCGCCGGCGCGAGCCCGAGCTCCGCGCGGATCGCCTCCTCCTTGGCCGCATCGTGACCGCTCCAGCGCGACTCGAAGTCGAGGAGCAGGCGGTCACGGTCGGCGAGGGGCACACTTCACGCTAACGCGGCGAGGACGTTTCCCCCTCGCGCCACTCCAGCCAGGAGCCGAGCGGATCGGCCATCGCCACGATGCGCCCGTCGAGGGCGAGGGCGAACCCGTCCGACGACGGCTCCTGCGCGTGCGCTCCCACCTGCCAGCCGCGATGCAGCGTCGGGGCGTCGAGGGTGATCCACCGTCCCGCAGCGCGCACGTCGTCGATGAGGACGTGGCGGGCATCCCACGGGATGTGGGCCAGCACCCCCGGGGTCTGGATGACGAGTGTCGCCTCCCGCGGCGCCGCGGCGACGGCGCGGGCGAGCTGGGCGGAGCCGTCGCCGGCGAGGAGCAGCGGCGGGTCGGCCGCCGCGATGCGCAGCGCGTCGGCGACGCGTTCGACGCGGCCCTCCTCGCCCGGCCAGACGAGACCGGTCAGCCAGGCGGCCGTCGCGCGATCGGTCGGCGCGAGCGGTGCGAGATCGATCCCGGCGCGCCAGACGATCGTCGGAGAGCGCAGCGGCGGTACGAGCGGGCCGCGCAGCACGCTGTGCAGGACCACCTCCGACGTGCCGTCGTCGGGGTCGAGGGCGATCTCGCCGTCCGGGGTCGCGTAACGGTAGGAATAGCGGTCGGGGTAGAGGCAGAGTCCGGCGCTCGCACCGATCTCGAGCAGGGCGATCGGCCCCTCGATGAGGCTGAGCGCGGGCAGCAGAGCGGCGCACCGCAGCGGCTCGTTCGTCTGGAGCGACCGGCGGGCGCACTCCCCGACGACCTCGTCGGCGTGGCGCAGGAGCCACTCCCGCCACACCGCGTAGGGCGGCTCGCCGGAGCCCAGCAGGCGCGCGACGGCGAAGACGAGCGGCGGCTGACGGTGCATCGGGGCGATCCGCGCCAGGACGGACTGCACCGTCCGGTCTGCGGCGACGCCGGCCGCCCAGTCGGCGTACACGGCCGAGCGCCCGGGCGCCTCCTTCCGCGCGAAGCGCGCGTAGCGTTCCGCGACCGCGGCGATCTCTGCATCCACGGGCTCCATTCTCGCCGGGACGGAGCACGCCCCCGCGACGTCGGGTTGAATGGAGGTGGACTAAGGAGCCAGATATGACCTACCACGTCACCAAGACCGACGAGCAGTGGCGTTCGGAGCTGACCCCCGAGCAGTACGCCGTCCTGCGTCAGGCGGGGACGGAGCGCGCATGGACCGGCGAGCTCCTCGACGAGAGCCGCGCGGGTCTCTACACGTGCGCCGCGTGCGGCGCCGAGCTCTTCCAGAGCGGCACGAAGTTCGACTCGCACTGCGGGTGGCCGAGCTTCTACGAGTCGGTGCGGCCGGAGGCCGTGGAGCTCATCGAGGATCGCAGCCACGGCATGGTGCGTACGGAGGTGCGCTGCGCGAACTGCGGGTCCCACCTGGGCCACGTCTTCCCCGACGGCTTCGGCACGCCCACCGGCGACCGGTACTGCATGAACTCGCTGTCGCTCTCGTTCACGCCGCAGGGCGAGGCGGACGCGTCGTGATCGACGCGGTCACCGACTACCCCGCCCTCGCGGCGGTGCGCGGGCGGCGGTCGTGGTCGAAGGTGACGGATGCCGCCCCGACCCGTGCCGAGCTGCTCACCCTGGTGTCGGCGGCCGGCCGCGTCGCCGACCACTCGTCTCTGCGCCCGTGGCGGGTGATCGAGCTGCGCGGCGATGACCGACTGGCCCTCGGTGCGGCCATCGCGACGGCCGAGGGCGACGACAAGCCCTCGACGAAGCCGTTGCGGGCACCCCTCGTGCTCGCGATCGTCGCCAGTTACCGCAAGAGCGACAAGGTGCCCCGCTGGGAGCAGGAGGCCGTCGCCTCGGGCGTCGCGCACATGCTGAGCCTGCTGCTGGACGAAGCGGGCTGGGGCGTGATCTGGCGCACGGGTCGCTACACCCGCGCCAAGGCCGTCGCGAAGGCGCACGGCCTCGGCGCGGACGAGGAGCTGCTCGGGTGGCTCTACGTCGGTGGCAAGCCGCAGGGCGCGCGCCCGGGACGGCGGACCTCGGTCGACCCTCGATCGCACCTGACGCGGATGCCGGCGGCGACGGTCTCCGGCGAGAAGGCGGACGCCGCCGCGGCGAAGGCGAAGAAGAAGGTCAAGAAGAAGAAGAAGAAGGACTAGTCCGCCGGCGCCGCCACGGCGCGGCGGCGATGACGACGGACGCCCCGGCCACGAGCACCATCAGCAGCTCCGTGACCCAGCCCGAGCCCGAATCGGCGGGCCACAGGGCGTCGATCGCGAACGCGGTGCCGAGCTGGCCGACGACCACCCCCAGGCCCAGCAGCAGCACACCCGTGTGGGCGACGAGAGCCGCCGACAGGAAGATGTAGGCGACGCCGACGACGCCTCCGAGGTACAGCCAGCCGGCCGAGGGGAGCTCGGCGGGCGGTCCCACGAGCGCGACGTGGACGGCCGCCGCGATCGCGAGCACGATCGTCCCGCCCAGGAAGTTGACGAAGGTCGCCGTCAGGGGCGTGCCCACGCGCTGACGAAGTCGTCCGTTGGTCGCCTGCTGCCACGCGATGCCGACGCCCGCCAGGAACGGCAGCAGCAGCATCCACCACGGGATGCGGTCGAGCACGCCGCCCTGCAGGGAGATGCCGACGGCGACGAGCGCGAGCACGCCGCCCGCGACACGCGGCATGGTGACGGCGACGACGCCGGCCGGGCCGTAGCCGATGCGGTCGAGGACGAGTCCGTTGAGCGTCTGCCCGGCGACGACGCCCACGGTGAACAGCGACACGCCGATGACCGCGACGGCGAGCCCCTGCGTGGCGACGGTGAGCGCTCCGGCCAGGCCGCCACCCAGCATCCACCAGGGGATCGTGCGCGCACGGATGCCGAGGACGAGCGCCGTGACGCCGCGACGGCCGGCCGGCAGGACGGCAGAGAGCACGACGAGCACGGCCAAGCCGGAGGCGAAAGAGACGACGGCGGCGACGAAGCCGTCGCCGATGTGCAGACCGAGCTGGCCGTTGATGCGCGCCTGGATGGCCGTCAGCACACCGACGAGCACGGCACCCCCGAGGGCGACGCCGGCGGGCAGCCGGTGCGTCGTCGGAGGTGTCACGAGTCCTCAGCCTATCCGGGCAGGACGGCGGGACCCGGCTGCTCAGTCGTAGCCGAGGATGCAGATCGCTTCGGTGATCGGGTCGGGTTCGGTACGCGGGTCGTGCTCGTCCACGAGATCGAATCTAGGGGCGTCCGACGCGGGAGGCCAGCCGCATCGCCGTGCATAACGACAACGCTCTCCGCGCGCCGACCTCTGGTCGCGGGTTGCACGACGCACACAACCGCTATATCTTCTTTCCTACACGATCGATCCCTGATTATACACCTCAGACGTCACAGTTTGTGTCCCTCGGGATCATGATCATCGCGGAGCCAATGGAGGACCCCTGATGCAGACATCGCCCGTCTCGGAGTACGACGTCGTCGTCGTGGGTGCGGGAGCAGGTGGCCTCGCCGCCGCCGTGACCGCCGCTCACGGCGGAAGCTCCGTGCTCGTGCTCGAGGCGGCGGAGGTCTGCGGAGGCGCGACGGCATGGTCGGGCGGGTGGCTGTGGGCACCGCGGTCACTGCTCGCCACCCGCGAAGGCGTCGATGAGTCGCTGGACGACGTCAGCGCCTACCTGCGTGCCGTGCTCGGTGACGACTACCAGGAGGACCGGGTGCGGGCCTTCCTGGAGGCGGCCCCCGAGATGATCGAGTTCTTCCACACCCGGACCGCGCTCGAGTTCGTGCCCGGCTCGAAGATCCACGACATCTACGGCGATCTGCCCCATGCCGGCACCGGCAACCGCTCCGCCGCCCCGAAACCGATCAACGCGCGCCGGCTCAGCCGCTCGGTGCGGGCGCTCCTTCGCGGTCAGCTCTACGAGACGTCCTTCCTCGGGATGGGGATCATGGCCGGACCGGACCTCGGCGCCTTCCTCGCGGCGGCCCGCGGCGACCTGCGGGGTCTGTGGCATTGCACGTGGCGGGTCGGGCTCCACCTCGTCGATCTCGTGCTCCACCGTCGCGGCATGCAGCTGGTCAACGGCACCGCCCTGGTGGGCAGACTGCTGCAGTCCGCGGAGGACGCGGGAGTCGAGATCCGCGTCAGCTCCCCCGCCAGAGCGCTGACGACGGATGCCGAGGGCCGTGTCACCGGCGTCGTCGCCCAAACGCCGGACGGAGAACGCACCTTCGTCGCGCGCGCCGGCGTCGTGCTGGCCGCCGGAGGCTTCCCGAACGACGTCGAACGTCGGCGCGACCGCTTCCCCCGCACCCCCACGGGCACGGAGCACTGGACCCTGGCACCGGCGACCGCCGACGGCACGGGCATCTCGCTCGGAGAGAGCGTCGGCGGACGCCTCCAGCAGGGCGCCGCCGCCGGCGCGTGGTGCCCCGTGTCGCTCATCACCTATCGCACGACGGGGCGCACCGGCGTGTTCCCGCACATCATGGACCGCGCCAAGCCCGGCAGCATCGGCGTCATCAGCACGGGCGAGAGGTTCGTCAACGAGGCCAACGGGTACTACGACTACGTGACCGGCATGTTCGCGGCGGTGCCGGCGGGCGAGCCGGTCCAGTCGTGGCAGATCGCCGACGCGACCTTCGTGCGACGGTTCCCGCTCGGCATGGCCCGGCCGCGCCCCGTGCCGCTGCTGCCCTACCTGCGCAACGGCTACCTCGTGAAGGCGCCGACCCTGCGCGAGCTCGCCGCGCGATGCGGGATCGATCCGGACGGACTCGAACGCACCGTCGCGGAGTTCAACCGCGACGCCCGCGCCGGCGTCGACACCCGGTTCGGGCGGGGACGCACCGCCTTCAACCGCTACGGCGGTGACGCCTCCGTCACGCCGAACCCCTCGCTCGCTCCCCTCGAGAAGGGGCCGTTCTACGCCGTCCGCGTGCTGCCCGGCTCGTTCGGCACCTTCGCGGGGTTGGCCGCCGATGCGAGCGCGCGCGTCGTGGATGCCGACGACCGCCCCATCCCGGGGCTCTACGCCGTCGGCGCCGACCAGGCCAACGTCATGGGCGGCCACTACCCCGCCGGCGGCGTCAACATCGGGCCCGCGCTGACCTTCGGCTACGTCGTCGGACGCGACCTCGCCCGCATCGAGACGGCGGCGGTCCGGTGATGCGCGAGATGGGGGTGGCGCACCTCACGCTGCTGACGCTCACGCCGCCCGAGCTGGTCGACATCGCGGCCGCGGCCGGCTTCGGCTTCGTCGGCATCCGCGTCCGGGCCGTCACGACCCAGGAACGCGCGTTCGACATGCGACCGGGCTCGCCGATGCTCGCCGAGACGCTCGCGAGACTCCAGCACACGGGACTGACCGTCCGCGACGTCGAGTTCCTGCCGCTCACTGCCGGGGTCGGACGCGAACAGTGGCTCCCCGCCCTCGAAGCCGGTGCCGCCCTCGGCGCGTCGGCGCTGACGGTCACCGGGGCCGATCCCGACCGCGCACGGCTGATCGACACGCTCGCGGGGCTGACGCAGGATGCCGCGGCCCACGGCATCCGCCCGCTGCTGGAGCCGATCTCCTACCAACCCGTCGGCCGCGTCGACGACGCCGCCGCGATCGCCCGCGAGACCGGCGCGGCCCTCATGCTCGACCCGCTCCACATCTGGCGGGGCGGATCGTCGCTCGACGACATCCGCGGCCTCGAAGCCTCGCTCGTGCCGCTGCTCCAACTGTGCGACGCGCCGCCGACCGCCCCGTGCGGCGACGACCGGGTGGCCGCACTGCAAGGCGAAGCCCGCGCGCAGCGGCTGCTGGTCGGCGAAGGCGGGCTGCCGTTGGCGGAGCTCCTCGAGGCCGTACGGCCCGGCACTCCTGTGAGCGTCGAGATCCCCCACGCGCGCCTGCAGGCGCGCCTGCATCCGCTCGCCTACGCCCGCCGGGTCGCCCGGAGCACCCGAGACCTGCTGGAGCGCGTCGATCGGACCCAACCCTCGCCCGCCGCGGAGGCGGCCGGGCACATCGTCGTCGAAGGAGAGCGCTCATGACCGCCACGACCCCCCGCACCCCGCATGCCGAGAGCGCGGTCGCCGCGACGGCGCGCCCCGGCGACACGGTCGTCGATCTTCTCGTGCTCGGCACGGGGGCCGCAGGCCTGTCGGCCGCCGTCACCGCCGCCGCGAGCGGGCTGGAGACGCTGGTGCTCGAGAAGACCGAGTACCTCGGGGGGACGACCGCCTACTCCGCCGGCACCTGCTGGGTGCCCGGTCACCGTCATCAGCGCGCACAGGGGCTCGCGGACGAGAGAGCGGAGGCCTCGCGCTACCTCGACGCGGTGGTCGGCGACAAGGCGCCCCGTGAGATCCGGGAGGCCTACCTCGACCGCGGCCCCGAGATGATCGACTGGTTCCACGACCTGGGAGTGCGGTTCTGGCATTCCCGCACGGTGGTCGACTACCACCCCGAGGAGGACGGAGCCGGTGTCGGCCGCGCCCTGGAGCCGGAGACCTTCGACGGGCGCCGCCTGGGCTACGAGGACTTCCGGCGCGTCCGGCCGCCCGTGCCGGAGTTCGCCCTGTTCGGCGGCACGCTCATGGTGCGCCGGGCGGAGGTGAACCGCCTGCTGGAGCTGTTCCGCTGGTCGCCGCGGGCGGCCGCCACGGCGCTCTCCCTCGGCATCCGCTGGTTCTTCGATCGCCTGCGCTACCCCCGCGGCACCCGTCTGGCGATGGGCAACGCCCTCGTCGCGAACCTCTTCCACACCCTCACGGCGCGCGGCGGCCGAGTCTCGTTCAGCAGCACCGCGAAGGAGCTGCTGATCGAGGACGGCCGCGTCGTCGGCGCGATCGTGGAGGCGGACGGGCGTGAGCGGCGCGTGCTCGCGCGGCGCGGCGTCGTGCTCGCCGGCGGCGGGTTCGCGGCCTCCCACGCGTGGCGGGAGGCGCATCTGCCCGCCCCGACGCCCCAGTTCACCCGCGCCGCCGAGGGGGCCACGGGCGACACGCTCGCCCTCGGCCTCGCCGCGGGCGCCGCGCTCGGACCGGATCACGGCGACAACGGCTTCTGGTTCCCCAGCTCCATCGGCCGGCGCCGCGACGGGTCGCTCGTCGTCTTCCCGCACATCTGGGACCGTGCCAAGCCCGGCATCGTCGCGGTGACCGCCTCGGGACGCCGCTTCGTCGACGAGTCGGTGTCGTACCACCGGTTCGTCCGCGCCATGTACGCCGCCCAGGCCCGCGACGAGGCCATCCCGGCGTGGCTGATCATCGATGCCCACGCCCTGCGCGAGTACGGCCTCGGCATGATCCGCCCGCACACCCCCGGGCGCGCGCTGCGCCGCTATGTCTCGGACGGCTACATCCACCGCGCCGGAACGATCGCCGAGCTCGCGCGACGGATCGGCGTCGACCCGGACGGGCTCGCCGAGACCGTCCGGGTCAACAACCGCTCCGCCGTCACGGGCGTCGACGAGGAGTTCGGAAAGGGCACGAGCCCGTTCGGCCATCAGTACGGCGACGCGCGCCACCGCCCCAACGTCAACCTCGGACCGATCCGCAGGGCGCCCTTCTACGCCCTTCCCCTCGTCCCGACCCCGCTCGGCACCGCGCGGGGACTGCGGATCGACACGGAGGCCCGCGTGCTCGACGCGCACGGCCGACCGATCGCCGGGCTGTACGCGGCCGGAAACGACGCGGACTCCCCGATGGCCGCCGAGTACCCCGGCGCCGGCGGGCAGGTGGGCGCGGGCATGACCTTCGGCTACATCGCCGCGCGCCACGCGGCATCCGCCGCGCCTTCCTCCCCCGTGGAGGGTGCCGTGCGGATCGCGACGACGGAGGCACGGTCATGACCACCCCGAACCTGCGGACCCTCGCCACCGCGCTCGACCAGATCGGCGTGGTCGTCGCCGACCTCGATGCCGCCGCGGCGGGGATGCGCGCGGCGTTCGGCATCGAGCCACGGCTGCGCACCACTGCCCGCTACCGCGGTGCACGCTATCGCGGGTCGAGCCTGGACACGGAGGTCGATGCGCTCTTCTACGACCTGTTCGGCATCGAGATCGAGTTCCTCGCGCCCCGCGGCGGCCCCGACATCTGGCAGGAGTTCCTCGACGAGCACGGCCCGGGACTGCACCACATCCGCTTCGCGGTGGACGATCACGACGCCGTCGTCGCGGCGATGGCCGCGGCGGGCATGCCCGTCCATCAGGAGGGGGACTCGGTGCGCGGCGGCGGCGTCCGCTACGCCTACTTCGACGCGCGCCCGACGCTGGGCTTCTTCCTCGAGATCCTGTCCACGCCCGGGTGAGCGCTCCGACATGGACATCGGCAGCCGTTATGCTCGCGAGGTGGAGATCCGCTGGCTCGAAGCCTTCGTCGTCGTCGCCGAGGAGCTGCACTTCGGACGCGCGGCCCAACGCCTGCACGTCGCGCAGTCGCCGCTGAGTCAGACCATCCGCCGACTCGAGGCGAGCATCGGCACCGAGCTCTTCGAGCGCAACACGCGCAGCGTCGCGCTGACGCCGGCCGGGCGGGCGCTGCTGCCGATGGCCTACCGCGTGATCCAGGATCTCGCCCTGGCCACCGAGGCCGCGCGCGCGGCCTCCGGCGCCATCCGCGGCACCGTGCGCATCGGGTTCTCGGGCGCGTTCAACCACTTGACCCTGCCGGCGCTGGCGCGCGCGGCCCGGCGGGAGCTGCCGGAGGTGGACCTGCAGCTGGTCAGTCGCGTCCGCACCCGCGATGGGCTCGCCAAGCTGCGCAGCGGCACCCTCGACCTGGCGTTCGTCGGGCTGCCGGTCGCCGCCGAGGGCATCGACTCCCGCATGATCGCCCGCACGCGTCTGGGCGCGGCCCTGCCGATCGATCATCCCCTGGCCGATGAGCCGGCACTCCACGCGCGTCAGCTGGCCGAGGACGACTTCCTCTCGATGCCGACGGACGGCTCGTCCGCCATGGCCGAGGGGCTCATCCGCTGCTGCGTCGCCGCGGGATTCCGCCCGAACATCGTGCAGGAGGTGGCGGACCCCTACATGATGCTGACCCTCGTCGCGGCGGGCATCGGCGTGACGATCACCGCCGAGGATCTGGCGCCGATCATGCCGCAGGGGGCCCGCTGGGTGGAGCTTCTCGACGAGCCGCAGTACATGCGGCACGGCATCGCCTGGCTCAAGGACGACCAGAGCGCCGCCCTCCGGGCGGTGCTCGACCTCGCGGAGCGCATCCTGCCGACACCGGAGGATTAAGCGCAGAATCCTCTTTGTTTCAGACAAACCTAGTTCTGGACGCGACACAATAGGGATGCCACGCTGTCGGGAGCGCATCGCACACGCGACCGCACCCCACAGAACAACGGCGTCTGGCCTCAGCGCCCTCGAACGAAGGCAGAGCACATGTCAACGACGACATCTCCTCCCCGGAAGAAGAACAACGCGCGCATCGCCGCCGTCTCAGGATTCATCGGCAGCGCACTGGAGTACTACGACTTCTTCATCTACGCGTCCGCCGCCGCGTTGATCTTCCCGCACCTGTTCTTCCCCGCCGGCGAGCCCGGCGTGGCGACGCTGCTGTCGTTCGCCACGGTCGGCGTCGCCTACGTCGCCCGCCCGTTCGGTGCCGTGCTGTGGGGACACGTCGGAGACCGGTGGGGACGCAAGAAGGCGCTGCTGGCCTGCCTGTCCATCATGGGCGTGGCGACCTTCCTCGTCGGCTGCCTGCCGACGTGGGACGCGATCGGGGTCGCCGCGCCGATCATCATCGTCGCGCTGCGCCTGATCCAGGGCGTGTCGGCCGGCGGTGAGTCCCCGGGCTCGAGCGCACTGACGCTGGAGCACGCCCCCGACCGTCACCGCGGCTTCTTCACGAGCTGGACGATGTCCGGCATCATGTTCGGCATCGTGATCTCGAGCCTCGTGTTCATCCCGATCGCGGCCCTCCCCGAGGACGCGCTGCTCAGCTGGGGCTGGCGTGTGCCGTTCTGGGCATCGCTCGCCGTGACCGTCGTCGCGATCGTCCTGCGCCGCATGCTGGACGAGCCGGAGGTGTTCGAAGAGGTGAAGGAGACCGAGGAGGTCGCGAAGATCCCGCTGGTCACCCTCTTCCGCTACAACGGCGGCACCGTCCTGCGCGTGACGCTGATGTCGCTGTTCACCGTCGTCAACACGATGTTCAACGTGTTCGTCCTGGCCTACGGCACGACCGTCGCCGGCATCCCGCGGGCGAACATGCTCATCATCATCACCGTCGCCAACTTCGCCGCGGTCTGCTTCGGCCCGATCGCCGGGGCACTGTCGGACCGGATCGGACGAAAGCCCGTCTTCCTCGTCGGCCTCGTGCTGCAGTCGATCACGATCTACGCCGTGCTGGCCGCCGTCGACGCCGCGAACATGCCGCTGGTGTGGGCGCTGAGCATCTTCCTCATCGGCATCGCCTACACCCTGTCCAATTCGGTGTACCCGGCCTACTTCCCGGAGCAGTTCCCGGCGCGCGTGCGCTACACCGGCATGGCGGTCAGCCTGATGCTCGGGCTCGTCCTGGCCGGCTTCACGCCCGCGATCGCGCAGGGCTTCGTGACGGGCGAGGGCAACGAGCAGAACTGGCCCGCGGTCGCGTTCTTCACGATCGGCATCGTCCTGATCTCGGGAATCGCGACCGTGTTCGCCCCCGAGACCTCGCGGACGCCCACGGCGCACCTCGGTCTGAGCCGGCGTCAGCTCGCGGAGATCGATCGCCGCACCGAGACCGGCGAGGCGCTCACGCAGTCGGTGCGCACGACGCCCTACGACCGCTTCAGCCGCCGCTGAACACCAGGATGCCGGGCGCCGCCGCCGTCACCGGCGCGGCTCCCGGCATCCGCGTCCCCAGAAACGGAACCCCATGACACGCTCCTACCTCGTCGGACTCATCGGCTCGGGGATCGGGTCGTCGTCGACGCCCGCCCTGCACGAGAGCGAGGCCGACGCGCACGGCGTGCGCTACCTCTACCGCACGATCGACATCGACGCCCTCGGCCGGACGGCCGCCGACGGCGCCGAACTGGTGCGGCAGGCGCAGGAACTCGGCTACGACGCACTGAACATCACCCACCCCTGCAAGCAGACCATCCTGTCGGCGCTCGACGAGCTCTCCCCCGACGCCGAGCTGTTGGGCGCCGTGAACACGGTGGTGTTCCGCGACGGCCGCGCGATCGGCGCGAACACCGACCATTCGGGCTTCGCCCAGGGCCTGCGCGACGGGCTGGACTCCCCCGCGCTCGACCGCGTCGTCCTCCTCGGCTCGGGCGGAGCGGGCTCGGCCATCGCCTTCGCCCTCCTGAACGCCGGCACGCGGGTGCTGTCGGTCTTCGACCCCGTCGTCGAACGCGCCCGGGCGGTGCGCACGGCGCTGGGCCCGGCCTTCCCGGGAACGGAGATCGTGGCGATCGGCGCCGACGAGCTCGCGGCGGCGATCGGAGCGGCCGACGGACTGGTCAACGCGACCCCCATCGGCATGGTGGGTCACCCCGGCATCCCTGTCGACCCGTCGCTGCTGCACTCC
Source organism: Microbacterium sp. MPR-TSA4 (assembly GCF_058792815.1). Taxonomy (NCBI): domain Bacteria; kingdom Bacillati; phylum Actinomycetota; class Actinomycetes; order Micrococcales; family Microbacteriaceae; genus Microbacterium; species Microbacterium sp. MPR-TSA4. The sequence continues at coordinate 52,731 of NZ_JBXAFF010000005.1, read as the reverse complement.
GGCCTTTGGGTCGCCGACGCGATCTACCGGCCGCTGCGCACGGAGCTGATCGAGACGGCGCAGGCCCTCGGGTGCGCGGTTCTCGACGGCGGGCGGATGGTGGTCGGCCAGGCCGCCGACACCTTCCGGCTGATCACGGGACGGGACGCGGATCCGGAGCGGATGCGGGCCCGCTTCCTCGCGCTGACGGGCGCGACTCAGTAGTCGGCGCGGCCGCCGGAGAGATCGAAGGTGGCTCCGGTCGTGAAGCCGCACTGATCGCTCGCGATCCAGGCGACGGTCGCCGCCACCTCCTCCACCGTCAGGAAGCGCCCCATCGGGATGAGGGCGCGCGTGCGCTCGATGAACTCGTCGGTCAGCTGCGAGAACAGCTCCGTTCGCACCATGACGGGCGCGATGGCGTTCACGGTCACGCCGTCGGCGATCAGCTCGCGCGCCAACACCTTGGTCATGCCGACGACGCCGTGCTTCGCGGCGGTGTAGGCCGACAGCGAGGCGGTCGCCTCTTTGCCGGCGATCGAGGCGACCGTGATGACGCGTCCGTAGCCGCGTTCGCGCAGGTGCGGCACGACGGTCTTGGCCGTCAGGAAGGCGCCAGTGAGGTCGAGATCGACCACCCGTCGCCACGCGTCCGCGTCGTAGTCCCAGAGGGGTCCGACCGGGCCGGTGATCCCCGCGGAGGAGACCACGACGTCGACCTTGCCCACGCGGCGCAGCGTCTGGTCCATCGCGTCGCGCAACGACCGCTCGTCCGTGACGTCCGCCGTCAGCAGCGCGGCGGGCTCCCACGATCCGGCGAAGGCGGCGGGCTCGCGATCCCACACGGACACGTCGGCACCGGATGCCGCGAACAGCGCCCCGATGCCGGCGCCGATCCCGCGCGCACCTCCCGTGATGACGACGGACGTGTCTCGGAAGTCGAAAGTCACCTGTGACATGCCCGCCACGGTAGCGCGCCCATTTGAACGGGATCAAGCATAAACAATGACTGATTCAGTCGTTCTGTTCACACTATCTTCGTCACATACTGGAGTCCGTGAGCCCAGACGAAGGAGTCATCATGCCGACGTTCGCCGTGTCATACGCCTACGCGCCCGGCAGCGAGGAGGCCCGCGCCGCGCACCGCCCGGCCCACCTCGCCTTCCTGCAGGGACTGCACCGTGCGGGCATCCTGTACATGAGCGGCCCGCTCGCCGATACCGACCCGAGCGCGCTGCTGATCCTCCAGGACACCGACCGCGTCACGCTGAGCGCCCGCCTGGACGAGGACCCGTTCTTCACCGAGGGCCTCATCGCGCAGCGCACCGTCGCCGAGTGGAACGTGTTCTTCGATCCGCGGAACACGGTCTCCTGATGCGCACCGCCCTCACCGTCGCCCGCGGAACGCTCTCGTTCGACGAGATCGCCGAGCCGCAGCCGCGCGCCGGCCACGCCCGTGTGCGCATCCACGCCGTGAGCCTGTGCGGCACCGACCTGCACATTTTCGACGATGACTTCCCCACGCAGCTGCCCCTCGTGCAGGGGCACGAGATGTCGGGCACCGTGATCGACGCCGACCCGGCCGCCGCATTCTCCCGCGGCGAGCGCGTCGCGATCGATCCGCTGGTCGCGTGCGGCGACTGCCCCGCCTGCCGGCGCGGGCGCTCTCACGTCTGCCCGCACCTGTCGGTGCGCGGATGCTACGAGGACGGCGGATTCGCCGAGGTCGTGAGCGTCCCGGTCGACCGGCTGCACCGGGTGCCCGACGACCTCGCGCTCGATGCGGCGGCCCTCGGAGAACCGGCGTCGATCTCCCTGCAGGCCGTCGCACGCGCCGGAGCCCAGCCCGGCGAGACGGCGCTCGTCCTCGGATGCGGGCCGATCGGGCTGCTGGCGACGCTCGGACTGACCGAACGCGGCGTGACGGTGATCGCGGCCGACACCGACGCCGAGCGCGTCGCCCTCGCGCGGGAGTTCGGCGCGGCTCACGCGCTCCGCGTGGCCGACGGGTTCCCCGACGACGAGCAGCGAGCGCTGCTGTCCGCCCTCACCGACGACGCCGGACCCGATGTCGTCATCGAAGCGACGGGGGTGCCCGCGTCGCTGGAGAACGCCGTCCGCCTGATCGCGGCCGGCGGGCGCATCGTGCAGGTCGGGATCTCGCCCCGCCCCGCCCGCATCACGGTCAAAGACCTCACCGACAAGGAGATCGAGCTGCACGGCAGCCGCAACAGCCGCGGCCTGATCCCGGACGGTCTCGCGATGCTCGCGCGCCACCCCGCGGCCACCGCGGCGCTCCTCACCCACCGTTTCCCCTTCAGCGACCTCCCGGAGGCGTTCCGCACGATGGCCGACCCGTCCATTCCCACCGGCAAGATCCTCGTCCTGCTCTCTGCGGAGACGGAGGCCACGGCGTGAGCGGCGTCCTCGCGGGAGTCGAGCAGCTGCCGCCCGCCGTCGACGTGCTCGTGCTGGGCTCGGGGGCGGCCGGTCTGGTCGCGGCCCTGCGGGCGGCGGATGCCGGCGCCGTCGTCTGCGTCGCCGAGAAGGCCGACCGCCTGGGCGGCACCACGTGCGCCGGCGGCGGTGTCATCTGGGCCCCCGCCACCGAGATCGCGGCCGCGGCGGGCTTCGCCGACAGCCCCCGTGCGGGGCGCGACTACCTCGCCGCCGCCTCCGGGCACGTCATGGATGCCGAGACGATCGAGTGGTATGTGGAGACGATCCGGGAGGCGATCGCCTATCTCGACACCGCGACGCGCGTCCGTCTCGCTCCCCTGGCCCGTCCCGACTATCGCGGCGAATGGCCGGGAGCGGCCGCGGGCGGACGCTCGCTGGACAACGAGCCGTTCGACCCCGCGCCCTTCCCCGGGCTCGCGGAGGCGCTTCGTCCGCCGTCCTACTTCCCGCTGCTGACGATGGCCGAGCGCGACGACCTGGACGGTCGGGCCGCCGATCCGACCCTGCTGGCCGACCGCGCCGCCCGCGGCGTGCGCACGATGGGAGGAGCCCTCGTCGGGTCTCTCGTCGCGAGTGCGCTGGACCGCGGCATCCGGGTGGTGCGCGGCGTCCGCGCCGACGGACTGGAACGTGCGGGCGGCCGGTGGCGGGTCTGCTTCGCCGAGACGACCGTCACCGCCGGCGCGGTCGTGGTCGCGACCGGGGGTTTCGAGTGGAACGCGCACCTGCGGGCCGCTTTCCTCCCCTTCGACGTCACCCCGATCAGTGCCCCGTCGAACGAGGGCGACGGGCTCGAGCTGGGGCTGGCGCTCGGCGTCGCGGTCGCGGACATGACCGAGATCTGGGGCGTGCCGGTGCTCACCCCTCCGGAGCAGGTCTACGACGGCGCACCGTCGGGACGGATGGGCAACGTCGAGATGACGCTGCCGGGTTCGCTCACGGTCAACGCGGCCGGCGAGCGCTTCGTCAACGAGGCCCTCGCGTACGCCGACACGTGCCGCATGTTCGGCGACACCGATCCCGTGACCGGCCGGCCGCGCAACAGCCCGGCGTGGCTGGTGTTCGACGCGGCGTTCGCCCAGCGTTACCCGATCGCCGGGTCGGCGACGGGCGCGGCCCCGGACTGGGCGGTGACCGCGCCGTCGGTGCGCGAGCTCGGCATCGCCATCGGCGTCGATCCCGACGGGCTGGAGACGACGGTGGCCCGCTTCAACCGGGATGCCGCCGCCGGCGTGGACACGGTGTTCGGACGGGGCGCGAGCGCCCAGGACCGGTTCCTCGGCGACGCGACGCACACCCCGAACCCGTGCCTGGCCCCCCTGTCCACGCCGCCGTACGCCGCCGTCCCCGTGCGGGCCGGGGCACTCGGCACCTCGGGAGGCCTTCTGACCGATCGCGACAGCCGCGTGCTCTCGTGGAGCGGCACCCCGATCACGGGTCTGTTCGCCGCGGGCAACGTCTCCGCCGGCGTCTTCCGGGGCACCTATCCGGGAGGGGGTGCGACGCTCGGCTCCGCCGTGGCACGCGCCTTCGTCGCCGGTCCTGCGGCCGCGGCCGCGGCGCGCGCCGCGCGCACACTCGTGGGGGCCGGGCGATGAGGGTCGCGCTCGTGGGAGCAGGCGCGATCGGGCGCACGCACGCCGACACGATCGCCGCGACCGCCGGGTTCGACCTCGCCGGCATCGCCGACCCGTTCGACGCGGCCGTGCTCGTCGCCGAGCGGTACGGGACGCGGCACCACCGCGACCATCGGACGCTGATCGAAGCGGAACGACCCGACGCCGCCATCATCGGCACGCCGAACGAGCTGCACGTTCCCCAGGCGCTGGACTTCATCGCCGCGGGCATCCCCGTCCTCGTCGAGAAGCCGGTCGCCGTCGACCTGGCCGACGCCCTGACCCTCGTCGCGGCGTCCGATGCCGCCGACGTGCCGGTCCTCGTCGGGCATCACCGGCGCCATCATCCGGTCGCCGCGAGGGCGAAGCAGATCATCTCGGCAGGAACCCTGGGACGCCTCGTCGCCGTGAGCGTCACCTCGTTCCTCGCCAAGCCCGACGACTACTTCGACATCGCCTGGCACCGCACGGCCGGCATCGGCGGAACGTTCCTGATCAACCTGATCCACGAGATCGATCTGCTCCGCTACCTCGTCGGCGAGATCACCTCGGTGACGGCCCTCGCCTCCACCGCGACGCGCGGCCTGGAGGTCGAGGACACCGGTGCGCTCGCGTTCGCGTTCGACTCGGGGGCACTGGGCACCCTCATCGTCTCCGACACCGTCGCGGGGCCGTGGAGCTGGGATCTGACGGCCGGCGACTCGCCGCGCTTCCCCGCCCATCCGGTCGATTCGCACCGTGTCGGCGGCGTCGAGGCGTCGCTGACGCTGCCGACCCTGGAGGTGTGGCGCCACGACGGCGAGCGCACCTGGACGAACCGGATGCACCCGCAGCCCGCCGATCGGGGCGTCGAGGACGGCGACACGAGCCCGTACGTCCGGCAGCTGCGCCATTTCGGCGAGGTCGTCGCACGCCGGACGGAGCCTCTCGTCAGTGCGCGCGAAGGCGCCCGGAACCTCGCGGTGATGGATGCCGTCGCGCGGGCCGTCGCGACCGGGACGACCGCGACGGTGCGCGCGGTGTGAGGCGCGCCGCTCAGTGCCCGCCGGGGACGTCGAAGGCGTGCGACACGATGAGGGCGGCGGCGGTGTCATCGCCGAAGGCGGCCAGCACCGCGGCGGCGTCCTCGGGGGCGGTCGCGGCGGTCGCGACCGCCCCGGAGAACACGGTGTCGATGGCGACGGCGGCGGGCAGGGCGCCGAGCAGACGCACTCCCCGCTCGCCGACGAGCTCGCTCGCCTGCTGGAAGCCGAGGTCGACGCTGCGTTCGCGCAGCAGGCGGGCGACGGGGATGCCGGGCGGCGCCTGGACGAGGCGATCGCGCAGCTCGTCGTCGAGTCCCAGTTCGGCGATCAGCGCCACGAGGGCCGCCCCGCTCGGACCGGTCGAGTAGCCGATCCGCCGCGCCCCGCGCAGCGCGTCACGCAGCGCCGCGACGTCGTCGAAGGCGGGCTGACCGGTCGCGACGGCGACGGCATCCTCGGGTGCGGGGACGGCCACCGCCACGTGGGACAGCAGCAGCGGCGTCACCGTGTCGGCGCGCACATGGCCGTCCCGCGCGAGTGCGCGCAACGCGTCGTCCGCCAGGAACACGAGGTCGACCCTCTCCCCCGCCGCGACGCGGCGACCGGCATCCACTCCGCCGACGGACTCGAGCTCCACGGCCGGCAGACCGGCCGCCTCCGCCGCGGCGGCGAGGTCGGCGAGCACGTGCCGGGTCGCCATCGACGAGATCGCCTTCACGCGGCATCCTCGAACGTCTCGGCATCCACCTCTGCCGCGCCGCGGTCGTTGTACCGCGCCCCCGCGACGGTCGCGGTGTCGATCAGCGCGCTCGCACGGTCGAGGATGTCGGGGGCGATGCGGAGGTCGGCCGCATCGAGGTTGTCGCGCAGATGGTCCGCACGCGTCGTCCCCGGGATCGCCACGACGTGCGGGCCGCGCGAGAGCACCCACGCCAGCGCGAGCTGGGCCGGCGTGTATCCGCTCTCGGCGGCGAGGCGCCGCCACGCCGGCAGGAGCGCGGCGTTGGCCGACCAGTTCTCTCCCTGGAAGCGGGGCATCGCGCGGCGGATGTCGCCGTCGGGCAGGAGGTCGGGGTCGCGGATCGCATCGGCGAGGAAGCCGCGAGCGACCGGCGAGAAGGCCACCAGGACGATCCCGTCCTCCTGTGTGGCCTGCAGCATCCCGAGCTCCGGGTTGCGGCTCCACAGCGAGTACTCGTTCTGCACCGCGGCGATGGGCGCCGCCTGCTGCGCTTCGCGCAGCCGCGCGACCGACACCTCCGACAGCCCGATGGCGCCGATCTTGCCGCTCGCGACGGCGCCGGCGAGGGCGTGCACGCTCTCCCCGATCGGCACCGATTTGTCCCACCGATGCAGGTAGTACAGGTCGATGTGATCGACCCCGAGCCGGCGCAGCGACGCATCCACCTGGGCGCGGAGGGTCTCGGGGCGTCCGTCGATCCGCTTCACGCCGTCGACGATCGCCATGCCCCCCTTGCTCGCCAGCAGCACCTCGTCGCGACGTCCCGCGATGGCGCGACCGACGAGCTCCTCGTTGCGTCCGCCGCCGTAGAGCGTCGCGGTGTCGAGGAAGGCGGCCCCGGCATCCAGCGCGCGCCGCACGAACGCGACGCCGTCCTCCACGGGCGGCGCGACCCCGTAGGCGTGGCTGAGCGGCATGCAGCCGAGACCGACGCGGGCGAGGGTCACGCGAGCTGCTCCTCGAGCATCCCCAGCACGCGATAGCAGTCGAACACCTGACGCAGCGACGAGTTCGGCTCGCGCCCCTCCCCGATCGCCGCGATGAACTCCCGGTCCTGCAGTTCGATGCCGTTCATGCTCACCGCGACGTGCGAGACGTCGATCGGCGTCTCGTTGCCGTCGACGAGATCGTCATAGCGGGCGACGTAGGTGCCGGTGTCGCCGATGTAGCGGAAGAAGGTGCCGAACGGCCCGTCGTTGTTGAACGACAGCGACAGCGTGCAGATCGCGCCGGATTCCGCCTTGAGCTGGATCGACATGTCCATCGCGATCCCGAGCTCCGGGTGCAACGGCCCCTGGATCGCGTGGGCCTGCACGATCCTGCCCGCCTGATAGCCGAACAGATCCACCGTATGGGCCGCGTGATGCCACAGGAGGTGGTCGGTCCAGCTGCGCGGCTCGCCCTTCGCGTTGGTGTTCGTGCGCCGGAAGAAGTAGGTCTGCACGTCCATCTGCTGGATGTCGTACTCCCCGGCGGCGATCCGCTGGTGGATCCACTGGTGCGACGGGTTGAAGCGCCGCGTGTGCCCCACCATCGACACCCGGTCCGAGGCGAGCGCCGCCGCGAGCGTCTCCTCGGCATCGGCCAACGAGTCGGCGAGCGGGATCTCGACCTGGACGTGCTTGCCGGCCGCCAGCACCGCCTGCGTCTGCGCCGCGTGCAGACCCGTGGGGGTGGCGAGGATGACGGCGTCGACGTCGTCGCGCTCCAGCACGGCGTCCAGGCCGGTCACGGCCGTGGCGACGTCGTACTGACGCGCGACCGCCTCGGTCGCCCCGGGGTCGGTGCCGCTGACGACCGTGACCTCGGCGTCGGGGATGTTCATGAGGCCGTCGAGGTGCTTCCTCCCGAAGGCGCCGGCGGCACCCACGACGGCGATACGGATCTTCTCGGTGCTCACGCGGGTACCTCTTCGACGGGACGGCTCTCGCTCTGAGACAGTACCGGTGCGGGCGCCGTCGGGTTCGAGATGACGAGGTGGCCGACGGCGGTGTTGGATGCCGGGACGTGGTAGAACCGGTGCTGCACGTCCGGCGCACCGCCGCCGAACTGGTCATCCATCGCGCCGCGCGCGATGAGCCAGTCGACGAGCTCGATGCCCTCCGACCCCGCCTCGTCGACGTACTCCATGTGCGACCACTCCGTCAGACCCAGCGGGTCGGCGATGAGGTGGTCGAGGAAGGCGTTGTCCCATTCCTCGTTGATCAGCCCTGCGCGCGGGCCCTGCAGCTGGTGGCTCATGCCGCCGGTGCCCCAGATCTGCACGTTCAGCGGCTCACCGTCCCACTTGTCCAGGGCGCGGCGGATGGCCTTGCCCAGCTCGTAACACCGGCGCCCGGACGGCACCGGGTACTGGACGACGTTGACCGGCAGCGGGATGACGCGGCACGGCCACTCGTCGACGTCGCCGAAGACGAGCGACAGCGGGACGGTCAGGCCGTGGTCGACGACCATCTCGTTGACGAGGGTGAGGTCGAAATCGTCCTGGATGACCGACTGGGCGATGTGCGCGGCGAGCTCGGGATAGCCCTTCACGTCGGGCACCGGCCGGGGGCCGTAGCCCTCGTCCGCCACCGGATAGTGGGCGCCGGTGCCGAGCACGAAGGTCGGGATGATGTTCGAGTCGAACGCGGTGGCGTGGTCGTTGTACACCAGGATGATCACGTCGGGCGTGTTCTCCTTCGCCCAGCGCCGCGTCCACTCGTACCCGGCGAACACCTTCTTCCAGTACGGCTCCTCGGTCTTGCCGTGGTCCATGGCCGCACCGATCGCCGGGACGTGGGAGGTGAACAGGGCCGAGGTGAACCTCGCGGGCGCGTCCTCGCGCATCGTCTCGGCCTTCTCGGTCGACGGCGGCGTCCACCCGTCGAGATCCTTCAGCCGCGCCCCCTCGGGGCGCCGGCCGCCGCCGACCATCATGTCGCGGTAGGCCGCTTCGCTCATGCCGGTCATCGAGCCGGCCATCTGCTGGAAGCTCATGCCGTGCGTGGCGCCGATCTTGCTGAGGAAGTAGATGTTGCCGCCCTCGGCCATCATCGCGTTGAGGTCGAGGTCGAGCACGGCCTGGCGCTGGGCGGGCGACAGCGGCCACTCGTCAAGGTACGCCTCGCGGTCGGCGAGGTAGCGCTCGCGGTTCTCGGGCTTCATCAGCGACATGGAGAACTGGTTGAGGTGATAACCCTTGCGCGCCTGATCGGCGTCGAAGATGATCGTGCCGGGGATCTTCTGGTAGGGCTTGTCGAGTGCCATGTCATGCTCCTTCGCGTGAGAGTTCGGGCCAGTAGAGCCGCAGCGGGTTGTCGACGAGCAGCTTGCGCTGCAGGTCGGCGGTGGTCGCGATCTGCGGGATGTAGTCGACCAGCAGTCCGTCGTCGGGCATGTGGTCCTTCAGGTTGGGATGGGGCCAGTCGGTGCCCCACAGCACGCGGTCGGGGAACTCCTCGACGACGCGACGGGCGAAGGGGACGACATCGGTGTAGGCGTACTGCTCGCCGTCGAGGGCACGGGGGCCGGTGACGCTCAGCCGCTCCGGGCAGCTGACCTTCGTCCACACGTTGGCGTTCTCGCGCAGAAAGCGCAGGAACAGCCCGAACTCCTCGCCGTCGACGTCCTTCGTGACATCGGGGCGGCCCATGTGGTCGACGACGACGTCCGTCGGAATGGCGCTGAAGAAGTCGTACAGGTCCGGGAGGTCCTGGGCTTCGAAGTAGATCACCACATGCCACCCCCACGGCGCGACCTTCTCGACGATGCGCGAGAGCGCGTCGGTGGGAACGGTGTCGACGAGCCGCTTGACGAAGTTGAAGCGCACGCCGCGCACGCCCGCGGCGTGCAGGGCGGCGAGCTCGTCGTCGCCGACGTCGGCCCGCACCGTCGCGACACCGCGCGCCCGGTCGCCGGCCCGCTCGAGCGCGTCGACGAGAGCACGGTTGTCGGCGCCGTGACAGGTGGCCTGGACGATGACGTTGCGCGCGAAACCGAGGTGGTCGCGCAGGGCGAAGAGCTGATCGGCCGAGGCGTCGCACGGGGTGTACTTGCGCTGCGGCGCGTACGGGAACTGCGCACCGGGGCCGAACACGTGGCAGTGCGCGTCGACGGCACCGGCGGGCAGGACGAAGGCGGGGGTGCGGGGACCGTCGAACCAGTCGAGCCAGCCGGGGGTCTTCTCGAACCCGCCGGTGGTCTGTCCGTGCCGCACGGCCGCGTCGGATGCCGTCATCTCTCAGTCCTCCACGTATTCCAGGCCGGCCGCGGCCAGCGGCTCGCGCATCCCGTACAGGTCGAGCCCCAGGACGCCGTCGCGGAACCGCTGCCGCTTGCTCTCCTCGTTGGCCTCGCGGGCGGCCGCGGCGTCGGCCACCGCGCCGACCAGCGCCCGCGGGACGACGACGACGCCGTCGACGTCCGCGACGATGACGTCGCCCGGATTGACGAGGGCGTTGGCGACGACCACCGGGACGTTGACGGAGCCCAGCGTCGCCTTCACGGTGCCCTTCGCGTTGATGGCGCGGGAGAAGACCGGGAAGTCCATCCGCTCGAGGTCGGCGACGTCGCGCACGCCGCCATCGATCACCAGGCCCGCGCAGCCGCGGGCGGCGAGCGAGGTCGCCAGCAGCTCGCCGAAGAACCCGTCCTCGCTCTCGGTGGTGCAGCCGGCGGCGATGACGTCACCGGGCCGCACCTGCTCGGCGGCGACGTGGAACATCCAGTTGTCGCCCGGTTGCAGCAGCACGGTGACCGCCGGACCGCACAGCGTCGCGCCCGTGTAGACGGGGCGGATGTAGGGGCGCAGCAGCCCGACCCGCCCCATCGCCTCGTGGACGGTCGCGACGCCGAAGTGCGAGAGCCGCTCGACGTCGGCGGGATCGGGGCGATCGATGACGGTGCGGACCAGTCCGAGATCGTTCAGACGCATGGGGTGCCTTTCAGAGACCGCGGGCTGCGAGGGCCCGATCGATGCGGGGGTAGACGCGGCGCGCGTTGCCCTCGAAGACCTGCTGCCGCTGCGGCGCGGTCAGGTTGGGCGTGGCATCCACGTAGCGCCGGGTGTCGTCGAAGTAGTGGCCCGTGCGCGGGTCGACGTCGCGGACGGCGCCGATCATCTCGCTCGCGAAGAGGATGTTCTCGGTCGGCACGACGCGGGTGAGCAGGTCGATGCCGGGCTGGTGGTAGACGCACGTGTCGAAGAGCACGTTGCCGAGGAGGTGCTCCTCGAGCTCGGGCTTGCCCAGCGCCATGGCGAGGCCCCGGAAACGGCCCCAGTGATAGGGCACGGCGCCGCCGCCGTGAGGGATCACGAAGGTGAGGTCGGGGAAGTCGCGGAAGAGGTCGCCCTTCAGCAGCTGCATGAACGCCGTCGTGTCGGCGCCGAGGTAGTGGTCTCCGGTCGTGTGGAACTGGGGCTTGCACGACGTGGACACGTGGATCATCGCCGGGATCTCGAACTCGACGAGCTTCTCGTACAGCGGATACCAGGAGCGGTCGGTGAGCGGCGGCGCGTCCCACCGTCCGCCCGACGGATCGGGATTGAGGTTGACGGTCACCGCGCCGAGCTCTTCCACGGCCCTGGTGAGCTCGTCGATCGTCGTCGCCGGGTCGACCCCGGGCGACTGCGGCAGCATGGCCCCCATCAGGAACCGGTCGGGGAAGAGCGCGCTCACGCGCGCGCAGAGGTCGTTGCAGATGCGCGCCCACGTGGCGCTCACCGTCGCGTCGCCGATGTGGTGCGCCATGAACGACGCCCGCGGGCTGAACACCGTGACGTCGCTGCCGCGCTCGTCCATGAGCCGCAGCTGGTTCGCCTCGATCGTCTCGCGGATGTCGTCGTCGGAGATCCGCAGCGCGGCCGGGTCCGGCTCCGCCCCCTCGCCGGCCGCGAAGGCGATCTGCAGGTCTCGCCAGGCGCCCAGCTGTGCCGGTGCCGTCGTGTAGTGGCCGTGGATGTCGATGATCAACGCTGGTCCTCGCCGTTCGGATGTTGCCTTACAGCGACGGTAGTCAGCGCCGTCACTGCGGTCCAATAGATTCTGCGTAAGACATCTATCGATATCCTCTATAGATGTCGCTTCCCGACCTGAACCAGTTGCGCACGTTCGTCGTGCTGTACGAGCTGCGCAGTCTGACGGCCACCGCCGACCGGCTGCACGTGACGCAGCCGACGGTCAGCTACACGCTCGCCCGCCTGCGCGAGCGCTTCGGCGATGTGCTCTTCCGACGCGAGGCGAACGCGATGGTGCCCACCGCGCGTGCGACCGCGTTGTTCGCGCCGCTGCACGAGGCGCTGGCGCAGATCGACGCGGCCGTGAGCGAGGCCGACGTGTTCGATCCGGCATCCTTCAGCGGAGAACTGGCATTGGGGCTCACCTCGATCGGTGAGCAGACGTTCCTGCCGCCGATCATGGCGAGCCTCGAGCGGGCCGCCGCTCATCCGCGGCTGCGCGTGGAGCGCGTCGACGCCGACCACGTCGAGCACGAGCTGGTGCGGGGCACCGTCGACGTCGCCATCTCCGTCTCGCACCTCGTGAGCGCGCGGCTGTGGCGCTCGCGGGTGCGCAGCGTCGAGTACGTCGCCCTCTCCTCGCACGCCCACCCGCTCCCCGAGACGGGTGCGGACATGTTCGCCGGGCGACGCTTCGTGCAGGTCTCCTCGCGCGGCGGGCACATCTTCCCCGAGCAGTCGCTGGCCGAGCAGGGCCTGATCGACCAGGTCGCGCTCAGCGTCGTCGAGTACGCCACCGTCCCGGCGGTGCTCTCCGCCACCGACCTCGTCGTGCTGCTGCCCCGACACGTCGCCGAGGTCTTCTGCGGCTGGTTCCCCGAGCTGCGGATCGCCGAGTTGCCGTGGCCTGCGCAGAGCTCGCCGGTCGCCCTCTACAGCCGGCGCGAGGCGAGCCTCACGCCCGCGCAGCGCTGGTTCCGCTCACTCGTGCTCACCGCCGTGACCTCCGGCGAGTACGAGCCGGGTCACCCCGCAGAGCCCGACCGGCGACCGCTCGAGGACTAGACGGCCCGCCCCCGGTTCCAGCTGGATTTGGCCGGGGTCAGCGGACTGCGCACGTGGATCGCCCAGGTGGAGTGGGGATGGATGGTGAGGATGGCCCGCTGCCACCAGGACCGTTTCTCCTCCGACAGGTGGGGCAGCACGGCATCCTTGTCGAGGTCGTCCTCCGGCCGCGGACGCAGCGCCTTCCACACGAGCTGCACCTCCGGAGCTCCCGTGGGGATGCCGTCCAGGTCGAGGACCGCCGCATCCCACGGCAGCTGCAGGCGCGAGTCGCGACGGTACAGCCACGCCCGGTCCGAGCCGTCCTCCACGTTGAGTCGCAGCAGCCACTGCCCCCGCGCGTCATCGTGCACGAGCACCCGCTGCACGTCCGCATCCGCGGCGATCCGCTCCCACGGCACGAACTCGCCCTCGTCGCCCGACACCCACACGCTGTGGCCGTCGGGAAGCGCGGCGATCAGGGCCGGGAGCTCGCGCGCCGTCGTGCTCGCGTCGAGGTTCGTGCGCGGGCGAATGGTCTCTCCGAGCCAGCGGTCGAGTGCCGCCCCGCCCGAGAGCCACCACCGCGCGGACGTCTGCGCGAGCACGTCCGCCACCCGCTCGGGCGACGAGGTCGCCCATGCGGTCGCGGGCGTGGGTTGCGGCTGAGACACGTGCCGGCGACAGGATTCGAACCTGAAACCCCCGCACGACGGGAGCCACCTCTGGGCCGGGCCGTCGCACCGCGATGCGCGGTGTCGACGCCCCCACACTATCGACTGCGGCCCACCGCCGACCACCCGCCGACGCCGCGCGGGCGTCACACCCGCACCCCGTGCGAACGTGTGTGACGCGTCCAACTCTCAGGTGCCCGTAGACACACCCGCGGCGCGACGGGAAGGCTCAGGGGCGAAGGGGAGTAGTTCCGCCCGGCTCTGCGGGCGCGTCTGCGTCGACATGCTGACGATCACGATGATCCGTCCGGCGCAGCACCTCGACTCTCGAGGCGAACGAGACCTTCGGCCCTTTGTCGCGGCCGTGGTCCTTCCTCGGTCGCCCCGACGGAAAGACGATGATGCCCCCTGCCCTCATCCTGCGGATCACGGTATGCCTCGCGATCGCCGCCCCGGCCATCGGCTTGCGCATGACCGGCATCCACACCGTGCCCGTGCTCGACATGCTCATCTTCGGCTCTGCCGTGGTCGCCGCCGCATTCCTTCTCGCGTGGGCCGCCGAAGCGGCGCAGAAGGACATCTCCGGAGCGCTCGCCATCGCCATCCTCGCCCTCATCGCGGTGCTGCCCGAATACGCGGTGGACCTCTACTACGCGTTCCGCTCCGGGTCGGATGCCGCCTACCTTCCGTTCGCCGCCGCGAACATGACCGGATCGAACCGGCTGCTGCTCGGCTTCGGGTGGCCGCTCGTGGTCATCGTCGGGATCGTCGTCGCGAGCCGGGCCGCGCGCAGGACCGGCTCCCGGGCGCCGCGATTCCTCGCGTTGCCGTCGGAGAGTCGCCTCGACATCGGCTTCCTCGCACTCCTCGCCCTCACGGCTTTCGCGATTCCGCTCCGGGGCGCCATCCCGATCTGGTTCGGCGTCGTCCTGATCGCCGTGTTCATCGCGTACCTCTGGCGCGCCGGGCAGGTCCCGTCCGACGGCGAGGAGGAGTTCGTCGGCGCGGCCGCGCTCATCGTCGATCTGCCGAGGCGAGCTCGGCGCGCCAGCGTCGTCGGATTGTTCGTCGTGTCGGCGGCGATCATCCTCGCCTGCGCCGAGCCGTTCGCCGAGGCGCTCGTCGCGTCGGGCAGCACGCTCGGAATCGACAGCTACTTCCTCGTCCAGTGGCTTGCTCCCCTCGCTTCGGAAGCGCCGGAGTTCATCATCGCCGTGATGTTCGCTCTTCGCGGCATGGGGGCAGCCGCGATCGGCACGTTGATCGCGTCGAAGGTGAACCAATGGAGCCTGCTGGTCGGATCGCTCCCCATCGCCCACTTCTTCGGCGGCGGAGACCTCGCCCTCGCCCTCGATGCCCGCCAGGTCGAAGAGTTCGTCCTGACGGCGACCCAGACCCTCCTCGGCGTCGCGATCATCCTCGCGCTGCGCTTCCACCTCTGGTCGGCCCTGTCTTTGGCGGCGCTGTTCGCGGTGCAGTTCTTCGTGACCGACACCGGCGGCCGCTACGTGCTGAGCGCGATCCAGGCGTCCGCCGCGATCGTGGTGCTGTTCGTGCACCGCCGACACCTCCTGGTCACGCTCTCGGCTCCGTTCCGTCGACCGTCGGCGCGCACGTCGGATGCGGCATCCCTCCCCCCGCAACGCGCGACTGCCTAGGATGACGGGAATGTCGAAACCCGTCGTGAGCCGCATGGCCGAGGACTATCTGACCCTCATCTGGAAGGCCCACGAGTGGCCGGGAACGTCCGCATCCACGACGGAGATGGCCGCCGCCCTGGGCGTCACCGCGTCGACCGTGTCGGCGAACCTGAAGAAGCTCGCCCGCGACGGCCTCATCGCCTACGAGCCCTACGGCTCGATCGCCCTCAGCGACGCGGGTCGCACGGTCGCCGTCGAGATCGTACGTCGGCACCGCATCATCGAGACCTACCTGACCGAACGGCTCGGGCTCACCTGGGACCAGGTGCACGACGAGGCCAACCGCCTCGAGCACGCGGTGTCCGACCTCGTCCTGGATCGCATGGACGAGGTGCTCGGCCACCCGAGGTTCGATCCGCACGGCGACCCGATACCGGCCCGCGACGGATCCGTCGCCACCGTGGACTCGCGGCTTCTCACGCAGGTCGCGACGGGAGAACGCGTCACGGTGATCCGCATCTCCGACCGCCATGCCGACGTGCTGCGCTACCTCACCGACAAACGCATCGTCCTTGGTACGACCCTGACCGTCATCCACCACTCGCCCGCCGCCGGCGCCCTCGTCGTCACGATCGGAGACGACCGGCGCGAGCTGACGGCCGAAGCCGCCGCACACGTACGAGTCGTTGCGGCCGACAGCGGCGAGGCCGAAGAGCGCGACCGGCCACGCTGAGCCCTTCTCGACGTGACACTGCGCCGATAGGGCGGGGCATCGGTGGGTACATCAGATCAGGCCGCACCCACCGGTCGCACGTGCGGACCATACTCGGGGCGACCGAGTCAGAATGGTCAGATGTCACGTCAGAGGCCCGCGCTCGCACGGGCAAGAATTCGCCCATGATGCCTCCGTCATCGTGCGAGTTTACGAAAGCCGCTCAGCGCCCGAGAGACCCGAAATTTGACACGAAAGAATCACAATTACACCCGGGCGGGACGCACGAGTAGACCAAAGTCGCTGTCACTGTGAGCAGCACCCCGGATACGTTGCCCAGATGAAGAAAAAAATCCTCCTGTTTATCCCGGCCGCGATGATTCTGATCAGCGCGGGCATGGCAGCGCCCGCAAATGCGGCGGAGGGGGACATCTCTTCAACAGACGGCACGGCGGCGGCGCTGGCTGGAATCGACGGGAGCCTCAAGCTCACGCCCGCCGACGGAGCCGGCCTGGGCACCACCGATCTCACGGCGGCGACGGTGCATATCCCGGCTGACCCTGCGGACGGAGTGACTGTCGCGATCGAGGGCGTCGATCTGAAGATCGGGCTTCCGGGGGCGAGCGCGGCTGAAGACGGCGTTCCTCTCGCTGACGGAACCGTCACCTACACGGCCCGAGCGTTCAGCAACTCCGTCATCGCTTCGGAACAGGGCGTCCAGATGCTCACCACGATCGCGGGCCCGAATGCGCCGGCCCGGTACGAGTACTCGATAGACGTCCCCGCGGGCGGAGCCCTCAAGGAAGTCGGCGGAGGAGCGGCGGCTGTCTTCAATGAGGACGGCAATCCCGTGGTGATGATCCTTCCAGCCTGGGCGAAAGACTCGAACGGCTTGGATGTACCGACTCACTACGCCGTAGAGGGCGACAAGCTGGTCCAATACGTGGACCACTCAGGCCCGGGTATCGCCTACCCCGTGGTGGCCGACCCGCAGTTCGCCTGGATGGGTATCGTCCCCACCGTGAAACTCAACCGGAGCGAGACATACAACATGCGCTACGGGTCCCTGCCCTCAAAGCTCGCGCTGTGCGGGACCATCGGCGGAGTTGCCGGCATTGCCGTTGCGGGGCCTTGCGCGGTAAGCCTTGCCGTCTTGACCGCAAAGGCTGGAGCCTTCTACGGTAATGGCAACTGCCTCCAGGTCCTTATCGGTCCGGGTATCCTGGGCGGCGTTGAGTACAAAGACAGCTACTGCAGGTAAGGACGAGAATGAGAAGAGTTCTCAGCCTCCAGGCAGCACAAGCGCTGTTCAAGACCGTTCCCCGCATCCTGATATTCGTAGGGATTTGGCTCGCGTTCTATCTGTTCACGATCCTCACCGAGCAGTTCGTACCGTGGTGGGTGTTCCCTATCCTCGGAATCGGGATCTTCGGTTTCGTCGTCTACCTCGGCTCCGTCTGGCTGGACCGCGACATCATGCGCGGAGCCCAACGAGACGCCGTCGATGACTAGGGCACCATCCCACCCCTGAGAAGCAACACGCGGGCGCCGCCTTGAGGCGGCGCCCGTGAAAATGGTCCGCTGCCTCCTGACTCAACAGCGATGCACGCGACAACGCCGCTGGACATCACAACGAGCTGATCTCTCCAGTCGCATCCACCGTACCGGGACGCGAGAGACCGGCCGCCTCCCATCGTGAGGTCGAGTCCGCGATTGTGGGATCGTCACCGGCGAGAACTACGTGAAAGGGAAGAGCCGGTCGGTCCCACCATTCTCCCAATGCGATCGGCATTCCCCACTCCAGAGCAGCAGCCTCTAGCGTCCAAATCAACCAGCTCAGAGACTCCACCGGCTCATCGGCCAGTATCTGATCCGGCTCCGTTAGGAGAACGACTAGCCCCGCATCACGAGAAAACTCGTCCGCCTCACGGATGCACTCGTCGAACGCGGCTTTGTTCTCTCCAAAGTACGTCGGAAATTGTAGCGCGGCCGCGAACTCGTTGAACACGCCCGCCAATACTCTCATCTTCCGCCCGCGCACGACTCGCACCGCGAGCCCCAATTCCGTGTTCCAGTTCCACCTGGCCTTCGCGACTTCTTTACGCTGACCAGCAAGTGTCACGAATGCGGTGCCAGCGCCCTCGTGGACCGGTTCCGCAAGACTTGTCACTCCGCCACTCCTCGAGCGTGATCCGCCGACACCGGACTTCCAGATCCGCCGTTGGCGCTCAGACATCCCCGGAGTCGCCGCCGCGCCGAGTCATGAAGACCCCGATCGAGATCCAGACGATTGACGCCACGGAGGCGCCCATGATGAACGAGGCGGCATCCATACCCCAGCCCCTACATCTCGAGCACGGTAGGGCGAAGGAGTCAGCCGGTCAGGGCTTATAAAAGCGCAGGCCGCAGGATGTGAGCCTGCAACCCCCGAATTACCGTGGCGGTCTTCTGATCAACTGACTTTCTGCACCGAACCGAAGTTCGAGACATGCTGACACTCGGTCAGAGGTCGAAAACGGGATGGCGCCGGATCGGGGGGTAACGCCGATCACGCATCCGGGTCCTCATCATCGTCGTGACCGCCCGATCCTCTCGCCAAGGTGACAGCGCCGAACAGAATGAGCACCGGGGCGATCCATCCGAACCAAAGGGCGTAAAGGGGACCGTATGAAGGATTGAAACCGGCGAGAATGGCGATCAGGAGGACGCCGAAGCCGCCGAGCATCGTCAGCCACGCGCCGCGCCTTCTCCTCGTCCTTGCCACGACAACAACCTAGCCATCTCGAACAGGCGAGCAGGCGAACCCGCCAACCACACCCACCCGCGAGGATCGCGGAAGAGTCAGCTGGTCAGGGTGTCAGAGAACGGTGCCGGCTACAGGACTTGAACCTGCAACCCCCGTATTACAAGTACGGTGCGCTACCAATTGCGCCAAGCCGGCGGGGCCGCTCCAGTCTAGCCAGCGGTCCGGGCCGCTTACGGCGCCTTCGTCGGCGTGAGGGAGGGCGTCGGGGTCGCTGTCTGCGACTTGTAGTACGACCCGCTCGCGCTCGTGAGGACGAACTGGGAGAACTCGGCGGCATCCGACATGTCGCCGACGTACTGCTGGCCGTTGACGACGACCATCGGCGTGCCCGTCAGCGTGAGACCGTCGGTGCCCGGGATGCTGCTGATCGCACGCTCCGTCGCGCCCTTCACCCACGCCGAGTACGACTCCGTCTCGATGCACTCGCGCAGCTTCTTGGGGTCGTCCGACCCGTTGGCCTGCGCGATGTCGGCGAGTTCCTTGTTGGAGAACCCGTCCGAGTCGACGGCGGGCTGGCGGGTGAGCAGCTCATTGTTGAAGCTGAAGAACTTCGAGGGGTCGAGGGTTGCGACGCACGCGGCGGCGCTCGCGGCGCGCAGCGAGTACTTGGTCCCGTTCGACTTCGCGGTGAGCATCGACACCGGGTGGTAGGTCAGCGTCGCGGCACCGTCCGAGACCCACGACGACAGCTGCTGGGCGTTCGCGAGCTGCCACTGGCGCGCGGCGGGCGCGAGGTAGTCGACGTAGACGTGGATGTTGACGACGGATGCCGAGGCACTCGGTGCCGGCGTCGCGCCCGGCTCGGCCGCAGCGGTGGGCTCGGGGGTGGCGCCGTCGATCTCGTCACCCGACGATGTCACCGAGACGGACGTGACCGCGAAGCCGTCTGCGGTCGCATCGGCGGGCTGGAGCTGCGGACGGTCGTCGTTGGACCGGATCGCCCACGACACGGCCACCGCGACGACGACCACCGCGGCCGCGACTCCGACCGCCAGCGCGAACCGCTGGACGAGTCGGACACGCGACTGCTTGGCGTGCACGAGCTGCGCCTTCTCGCGGACCGCATCGCGGCGGCCGGCAGGCGTGGGCTCGTTCGGAGTGTCGTCGTGGGACATGGGACCTTCTGAGAGAAGCAGCTCGGGGTGCGTGCCGCCACACGTCGCGATCGTCGCGGACGGGGCTGGGCGATGCCTCGATGCTAGTCAGCCAGCCTGGGAAATGCCCAGACGGAGCCTCCTCCTCGCCCGCGAGAACGTGCGATACTGAGAGCGCGTCCACCGAAGGGCGTGCGGGTCAAGCCCCCGCTCATTCCATCACTACGGATCGTCCGGCACGTACCTGCCGGTGAAGGAGAAGAAAACATGGCGTCCGTCACCTTTGACAACGCAACCCGCCTCTACCCCGGCGGCACCCGCCCCGCGGTCGACAAGCTGAACCTCGAGGTCGCCGACGGCGAGTTCCTGGTCCTGGTCGGCCCCTCCGGTTGCGGTAAGTCCACCTCGCTGCGCATGCTGGCCGGCCTCGAAGAGGTCAACTCGGGCCGCATCCTCATCGGCGACCGCGATGTCACCGACATCCCGCCGAAGGACCGCGACATCGCGATGGTCTTCCAGAACTACGCGCTGTACCCGCACATGACGGTCGCCGAGAACATGGGCTTCGCCCTGAAGATCGCCGGCGTCGGCAAGGAAGAGCGCGCCCAGCGCGTGCTCGAGGCCGCCAAGCTGCTCGACCTCGAGGAGTACCTGACGCGCAAGCCGAAGGCGCTCTCGGGTGGTCAGCGTCAGCGCGTCGCGATGGGTCGCGCCATCGTCCGCCAGCCCCAGGTCTTCCTCATGGACGAGCCGCTGTCGAACCTCGACGCCAAGCTGCGCGTGCAGACGCGCACGCAGATCGCGTCGCTGCAGCGCCGGCTCGGCGTCACCACGGTGTACGTCACGCACGACCAGACCGAGGCCCTCACGATGGGTGACCGCATCGCCGTGCTCAAGGACGGCCTCCTGCAGCAGGTCGGCACGCCGCGCGACCTCTACGAGAAGCCGAACAACGTGTTCGTCGCCGGCTTCATCGGCTCGCCCGCGATGAACCTGTTCCCGGTCGACCTCGCGAGCGCGGGCGGCATCCAGTTCGGCACCGCCGTCGTCGACGCCGACATCGACCGCCCGACGAGCGCGACGCAGGTCACGGCCGGCATCCGCCCCGAGGACATCATCGTGAACCCCGCCGACGGCCTCGGCCTGTCGGTGACGGTGGACCTCGTCGAGGAGCTCGGCGCGGACGGCTACCTCTACGGCCACACCGACATCGCCGGCAAGCGCACCGACATCGTCGCGCGCGTCGACGGTCGCAGCCACCCGAACGCCGGCGAGACGGTCGTCCTCGCCCCCGTGCCGCACCACGTGCACGCGTTCGACATCGAGTCCGGCGAGCGCCTCACCAAGAAGGCCATCGCCTCGGCCTGATCCGACGACGACGCGGCGCGGGTGGCTCCGGTTCAGCGAACCGGCCCCCGCGCCGCGTCGTATCCCCCGACGAAAGCGAAGACCGGCGTGGTCCACTCCCTCACGATCACTGCGAGCAGCGTCGACGCGGGCCTGCTCGCCCTGCCCTGGTCCACTCCTCTCGACGAGTGGGGCAAAGACACGATCGTCTCGCTCCCGAAGGGCCTGTCCCGCCACCTCGTCCGCTTCGCCGACCTGTCCGGACGTGTGGTGGCCGTCAAGGAGACCACGGGAGAGATGGCCCGTCGTGAGTACGACATGCTCGGCTCACTCGGCCGCCTCGACGTCCCCTGCGTCGAACGCGTCGCGGTCATCGACGGCCGCCGCACACCGAAGGGCGAGCCGCTGCCGGCGGCCCTGGTGACGGCCCACCTCAAGTTCTCCCTCCCCTACCGCGCGCTGTTCACCCAGGTGCTGCGCCCCGACACGGCCGGACGTCTCGTCGACGCCCTCGCGGCTCTGCTCGTGCGCCTGCACACGATCGGCTTCTTCTGGGGCGACGTCTCGCTCTCCAACACCCTGTTCCGCCGGGATGCCGGGGCCTTCGCCGCCTACCTCGTCGACGCCGAGACCGGCGAGCTGCACGAGGGCGGCCTCACGCGCGGCCAGCGCGAGCACGACCTCGATGTCGCGCGCACGAACATCGCCGGCGAGATCATGGACCTCGAAGCCGGCGGACGGCTCGAGGGCGGGGTGGATGCCGTGGCCATCGCCGACGGCATCATGTCGTCGTATCACTCGCTGTGGGCGGCCCTCACCGACAAGGAGAGCTTCGCGGCGGGCGAGGCCTGGCACATCACTGAGCGCGTGAAGCGCCTGAACGACCTCGGCTTCGACATCGGCGAGATGTCGATCCGCACCACGTCCGACGGCACGAGCGTGTCGATCCAGCCCAAGGTGGTCGACGCGGGGCACCATCAGCGCCGCCTTCTGCGCCTGACCGGGCTGGACGTCGAGGAGAACCAGGCGCGGCGGCTCCTGAACGACATGGACGAGTTCCGCGCACGCGTGTCGCGGCTGGGCTCGGACGAGGAGATGGTCGCGCACGAGTGGCTGACCCGCGTCTTCGAGCCCGTCATCAAGGCGATCCCGTGGGATCTGCGGGCGAAGCTCGAGCCGGCCGAGGTGTTCCATCAGGTGCTCGAGCACCGCTGGTACATGTCGCAGGCGCGCGGACAGTCGGTTCCCATCGCGGAGGTCGTCTCGTCCTACATCGACGACGTGCTGCGTCACCGCCGCGACGAGGCCACCGTCATGGGTCCGCCGACGGAAACGATGGCCATTCCGGTGATCACCGCCGCGATCGGCACGATCGACGACGACGAGGATGACGACGTCGACTGGCGCGATCTCGTCTGACGCGGCGTTTCGTCGAACGCCCGCCCGTCGAACCCCGTCCGTTGAGCGAGGCGCGCAGCGCCGAGTCGAAACGCCGCCGCCCGTCAGTAGCCGACGGTGAAGCGCTCGCGGACGTGCTTCGGGTTCTCGATCTCGTCGAGGATGGCGACGGCGAGGTCGGCTCCGGAGATGAACGACTCCCCCTCGGCATCCGTGACGAGGACGTCGCCGCCGTCGCGGTAGCGTCCGGTCCGCTCACCCGGGTTGAACGCGCCGAAGCCGCCGGCCGGGTGGATGAAGAACCAGTCGCGGCCGGTCTGCTCGGCCTGCAGGTCTTCCAGCACGCCGATCATCTCCAGGGCCTCGGCCTTGAACTCCTCGGGGAAGCCCAGGTCGATCACGCGCTGACCGCCCGGTGCCACGAGGCTTCCGCCCGCGCCGCCGACGACGCCCAGCCGCACGCTCTCCGGCAGCACCGTGTTGAGGGCCTCGAGGTTGGGGCGCACGAGTCCCTCCATCGCACCGCGCGGAGCGACCGTGCTGACCACGACGTCGACGCCTTCCAGCTGCGCGACGAGGCCGGGGATGTCCAGCAGGGTGCCCTCGATGTAGGTGGCGCCCGGAACGCGGTCGGCGGCGACGGAGCGCGACACCGACAGGACGGTGTGCCCGCGGTCGACGGCCTCCGAGACGATGTGACGGCCGGCGAAGCCGGTGCCTCCCAGAACAGCGATGATGGCCATGTGGAGCGGTCCTTTCGTTCGACTCCGCGTCACTCGGACGCGGCGCGGATGGTGGCGACCTGGTAGAGCGCGACGGATGCCGCGATGCCGGCGTTGAGCGACTCGGTGGCCGAAGAGATCGGGATCGAGACGATCTGGTCGCAGGTCTCCGTCACCAGGCGGGACAGGCCCTTGCCCTCGGAGCCGACGACGATGACGACGGGGCGGTCGGCGAGCTCGAGCTGCGGCAGGGCGACGTCTCCGCCGCCGTCGAGACCGAGGACGAACACGCCCTGCTTCTTGAACTCCTTCAGGGTCGTCGTGAGGTTCGGTGCCATGGCGACCGGAACGCGGGCGGCGGCTCCGGCGCTCGTCTTCCACGCCGCCGAGTTGACGCCCGCGGAGCGGCGCTGCGGGATGATCAGGCCCTGGCCGCCGAAGGCCGCCGTGGAGCGGATGATCGCGCCGAGGTTGCGCGGGTCGGTCACGCCGTCGAGCGCAACCAGCAGCGGGGTCTGGCCCGTGGCGATCACCTGCTCGAGAAGGTCCTGCGGGTGCGCGTACTCGTACGGCGGCACCTTGAGGGCGACGCCCTGGTGCACGCCGTCGAAGCCGGCCATGCGGTCCAGCTCGGGCCGCGTGACCTCCATGACCGGGATGCCGCGCTGGGTCGCGATAGACAGCATCTCCTTGACGCGGTCGTCCATCTCGACGCGCTGCGCGATGTAGAAGGCGGTGGCCGGGATGCGCGCCCGCAGCGCCTCCAGCACGGAGTTGCGCCCGGTGACGTTCTCGGTGTCGTCGCCCGCCTTCGCCTTCGGGGCGCGCGACGGCCCCGGCTTCTGTCCCGGCCGTCCCTTGCCGCCCGCGGCCGCGTAGCGCTCGGCCGCGGCCTTGCGCTTGCCGGCGACGTGCCAGCTGCGGTCCTCGGCCTTGGGGGTCGGCCCCTTGCCCTCGAGCGCCTTGCGCCCGTGACCGCCCGTGCCCTTGAGCGGGCCCTTCTTCTTGCCCTTGCCCGCGGAGGGGTTGCCCGGCTTAGCCATCGTTCAGACTCCAATGGGTCCCGTCGGGACCGTCTTCGAGGACGACGCCGGCCGCCGCGATCGCATCGCGGAGGCGGTCGGCGCTCGCCCAGTCCTTGTTCGCGCGCGCCTCGGCGCGCTGGGTGATCATCGCCTGCAGCAGGCTGTCGAGCGCACGGCCCTGTGCGTCGTCGGTGTCGCCGCGCCAGCGCGGGTCCGCGGGGTTCATGCCGAGCACGCCGGTCATCCGCCCGACCTCGACGAGCGTGCGCGCGGCGGCATCCCGATCGCCGGCGTCGAGGGCCGCATTGCCCGCCCGCACGGTCTCGTGCACGACGGCCAGCGCCTGCGGAACGCCGAGGTCGTCGTCCATCGCGGCGGCGAAGGCCTCCGGCAGGTCGGCGACGACGAGCGGGGTCGGGGTCCCGAGCACGCGGGTCGCGCGCTGCTGGAAGGTACGGATCCGATCGAGGGCCGCCTCGGCGTCGTCGAACGACGCGGAGGTGAGATCGAGCGTGGAGCGGTAGTGGGCGGCGCCCAGCGCGTAGCGGACGACGAGCGGATCGCGTTCGGCGAGGACATCGGCCGCCAGCAGATGGTTTCCGAGCGACTTCGACATCTTCTGGTCGCCGACGGTGACGAGCCCGTTGTGCACCCAGTAGCGGGCGAACGCGTCGCCGGCCGCCGTGGACTGGGCGAGCTCGTTCTCGTGGTGCGGGAAGCGCAGGTCGATGCCGCCGCCGTGGATGTCGAACGATGCGCCGAGGTAGCGCCTGCTCATCGCGGAGCATTCGATGTGCCAGCCGGGACGACCGGGCCCCCAGGGACTGTGCCAGACGGCATCCGCAGGCTCGCCCTGCTTGGCGCCCTTCCAGAGCGCGAAGTCGCGCGGGTCGCGCTTGCCGCGCGCATCCGCGTCGGCGGCGGGCTCCATCGCGTCGATGCTCTGATGCGTGAGCGCCCCGTAGGACGGCCACGATCGCACGTCGAAGTAGACGTCGCCGGCGGCGGCGTAGGCGTGCCCACGCGCGATGAGGGTCTCGATGAGCTCCTGCATCTGCGGGATCGACCCGGTCGCCCGCGGCTCGTAGGTCGGCGCCAGGATGCCGATGGCGGAATACGCCTGGCCGAACTCGCGCTCCATGCGGTAGGCGAGGGCCCACCACGGCTCGTCGTCCGTCGCGTTCTGCAGCACCTTGTCGTCGATGTCGGTGACGTTGCGCACGAAGGTGACCCGGCCGAACCGTCGCCCCAGCCAGCGCCGCAGCAGATCGAACGCGAGAGCGGCACGCAGATGATGGATGCCGGGACCCGACTGCACCGTCGGACCGCAGACGTACATGGTGACGTTCGCCGGATCCTGCGGGGCGAAGTCGCGCAACGCCTGCACCTGGGTGTCGTAGAGCCGGACCGTCACCGCTCCAGCCTACCGGCGCGGGCGCCGACGGACGGCGGCGTGGGACACTGGCGGACGATGAACGCCCCCGACGACATCCTCATCCGCCCCGACGACCTCACCGGGCAGGCCACGCGCGCTCTGGTCGCGGCCCACCTCAGCGGGATGCACGCCGCGTCGCCCGCCTGCAGCGTCCACGCGCTCGACATCGACGCGCTGCGCGATCCGTCCGTCTCGTTCTGGTCGGCGTGGATCGCCGGCGAGATCGCCGGGATCGGCGCACTGAAGCGGCGCGACGCGCACCGCGGGGAGCTGAAGTCGATGCGCACCGCCGAGCGTTCCCTGGGCCGCGGGGTCGGTCGCGCGCTCCTCCGCCACATCATGGCCGAGGCGGCCGCAGCGGGGATGTCGAGCCTGTGGCTGGAGACGGGCACGACCGAGGAGTTCGCCGCGGCGCGGCACCTCTACGCC
The DNA here is from genome assembly GCF_058792815.1 of Microbacterium sp. MPR-TSA4. Lineage (NCBI taxonomy): Bacteria > Bacillati > Actinomycetota > Actinomycetes > Micrococcales > Microbacteriaceae > Microbacterium > Microbacterium sp. MPR-TSA4. The sequence continues at coordinate 26,645 of NZ_JBXAFF010000005.1, read as the reverse complement.
AGCGAGGGCTTCGTCGCGTGCGGCCCGTTCGACGACTACGTGCCCGACCCGTTCTCGACGTTCATGACGCGGGAGCTCTAGCACCGCGGGAACCGCGCCCGTCCACCCCTCAGCGGGGGACGACGACCGCGACGGCGAACGCCGCGACGCCCTCGCCCGTGCCCGTGAATCCCAGTCCGTCGGTCGTCGTCGCCGACACCGTGACAGGGGCGCCGAGCGCCGCCGACAGCACGCTCTCCGCCTCCGCCCGACGTGCGGACAAGCGCGGCCGGCGCGCTTGCACCTGCACCGAGACGTTACCCACCGCGTAGCCGGCCTCGGCGACGAGCGCGCGGGTCCGTGCGAGGAAGACCGCCGCGTGGGCACCCGCGTACTCCGGCTGATCGGTGCCGAAGTGGGTGCCGATGTCGTCCAGGCCGGCGGCGGCGAGCACGGCGTCGACGATCGCGTGGGCCACGGCATCCCCGTCGGAATGACCCTGCAGTCCGGGCTCGCCCGGCCAGGCGAGTCCCGCCAGCCAGAGCTCGCCCTCGCCGCCGACGGCGTGCACGTCGGTGCCGATCCCGACGCGGGGCAGCGCCGCCGCCACGGTGCCGGCAGGACGGGCGCCGAGGAGTGCGCGAGCACGGTCGAGGTCTGCCGGCGTCGTGATCTTGAAGCCCCGTTCGTCGCCGGCCACGGTCCAGACGGCGGTGCCGGCGCTCTGGACGAGCGCGGCGTCGTCGGTGTGATCGGCGGATGCCGCGGCGTAAGCCGCATCGATGACGGTGCGCGAGAAGCCCTGCGGGGTCTGCGCGGTCGCGAGGTCAGACCGGTCGACGGCTTCGCGCACGGCCTGGCCCGCGACCCGTTTGACGGTGTCGACCATCGGCAGCACCGGCAGGACGGCGTCCTTCCCGTGCTCGAGCGCGTCGATCACGCGGGAGAAGACCTCCGGCGGCGTGAGCGCGCGGGCTGCGTCGTGCACGAGCACCCGCTCGACGTCGGGCCACACGGCGTGCAGACCGGCCGCCACCGAGGCCTGCCGCGTCGGGCCGCCGGCCACCACCGAGACCAGGTCACGGCGGGGGCCGGCCGCGGCGAGAGCGTCCGTGAGCGCATCGCCGACACGGTCGGCGGGTGCGACCACGATCACCTGAGCGGCCGGCGCCGCGAAGACGCCGTCGAGGGCATGACGCAGCACGGTGTGCTCATCGAGTCCGACGAAGGCCTTCGGCACACCGACGCCGAGACGCTGGCCGGAGCCCGCGGCGACGACGATGACGGCGACGTGCGGGACGGGAAGAAATTCGGAACTCACATCGCGACCCTACCGAGCCGCGTCCGCGCGGGCGAGCCCGCGCGGCGGTCAGCTCGCGAGGACCTCGTCGAGCACGCCCGAGGCGTGGTCCTCGTCGGCCTTCAGCGCGAGAGCGATCTCCGAGACGAGGATCTGACGTGCCTTGGCGAGCATGCGCTTCTCACCCGCCGAGAGGCCGCGGTCCTGATCGCGGCGCCACAGGTCGCGCACCACTTCGCTCACCTTGATCACATCGCCGGAGGCGAGCTTCTCGAGGTTCGCCTTGTACCGGCGGGACCAGTTGGTGGGCTCCTCGGTGAACGGCGCGCGCAACACGTCGAAGACCCGCTCGAGACCGTCCTTGCCGATCACGTCACGAACGCCGACCAGGTCGACGTTGTCGGCAGGGACCTCGATGATGAGGTCTCCCTGCGTCACGTTCAGCTTCAGGTACTTCTTGGTCTCGCCCTTGATGATCCGGTCCTTGACCTCGATGATCGTCGCGGCCCCGTGGTGCGGATAGACGACCGTCTCGCCAACCTCAAAAAGCATGCAGTTATGTCCTTTCGGCAAAGTCCAGAATACCACAGGCGACATACGCTAAGGTTCGCCGGTTCGGGGCCGAGCCGCCGGGCGGCGGGGGCGGCGCCGGCTCCCGGCATAGAATGAGGACACACCGACTCGTCCAGGAGGATCCGTGAACACGCGCCGTCTCGCGTCCGTCGCCCTCGCCGCCGTTGTGGTCCTCTCCACGGCCGGCTGCAGCATGATCTCGCCGCAGGCCACCACCATCACCTACTCCCCCGCGGAGGGCGTCAACATCGCCCACTCGGAGCCGCTGAAGGTGCGCAACGCCCTCTTCGTCGCGAACGAGGACGGCACCGAAGCCAACTTCCTCGCGGCGATCGTCAACGACACCGACAGCGCCGAGAGCCTGCTCGTCGGCGTCGACGGCACCACGCAGCGCGTGCGCGTGCCCGCGCGCTCCACCGTGAGCCTGGGCTTCGACGGCGCCGACCCGCTGCTGTTCACCGGGCTGTCCTCGAAGCCCGGCACCGACGTGAAGGTGTCCTTCCAGTCCGGCACCGGTGAAGCGGTCGAGGATCGCGTGCCCGTCCTCGACGGCACGCTCTCCTACCTCGCCGACTTCGTCCCCGCGAGCTGATCGCCGCGGGCCGGGCGCCCGGAGGCGCTCAGGCCTCGAACCGGTATCCCAGCCCGCGCACCGTCAGCAGCATGACCGGCTCGCTCGGGTTGCGCTCGATGCGGGACCGGATCCGCTTGATGTGCACGTCGAGCGTCTTCGTGTCGCCGAAGTAGTCGCTGCCCCACACCCGGTCGATGAGCTGGCCGCGGGTGAGCACCCGGCCGGCGTTGCGCATCAGCACCTCGAGCAGCTCGAACTCCTTCAGGGGCATCGGGATCGTCTCCCCGTCGACCGACACCGTGTGCCGGTCGATGTCGAGCACGACGCGGCCGCCGTCGACGATGCTGTCGTCCAGGCCGAGATCGGGCCCCTCGCTGCGGCGCAGGACGGCGCGCATGCGCGCGAGGAGCTCGCGCGACGAGTATGGCTTGGTGACGTAGTCGTCGGCGCCCAGCTCCAGGCCGACGACGATGTCCACCTCGGAGTCCTTCGCGGTCAGCATGATGATGGGCACCTTCGAGCTCGTCCGCACCACGCGGCACACCTCGGTGCCCGGCATCCCGGGGAGCATGAGGTCGAGCAGGATGATGTCCGCCCCGCGCGCCGCGAACGCCTCGAGGGCGGCGGGGCCGTCCTCGGCGATCTCCACCTCGAAGCCCTCCCGACGCAGCAGGTAGGCGAGCGGGTCGGCCAGGTCGGGCTCATCCTCGACGATCAGGACGCGGGTCATCGCTTCTTGTCTCCTTTCGCCCGCGAGACGTCGCGGGCGGCTTTCTTCTTGCGTTTCTTCTTGACCGGGAGGTCGTCGGGCGGAGCGACCGCGGGAAGGCGGACCGTGAAGGTCGAACCCCGACCGGGACGCGACCAGACCTCGACCTCGCCGCCGTGCCGCTGCACCGCGTGCTTCACGATCGACAGGCCCAGCCCCGTGCCGCCCGTGCGGCGGGAACGGGCCTGATCGGCGCGATAGAAGCGCTCGAAGACGCGCTCCTGCTCGTCTTCGGGGATGCCGATGCCACGGTCGGTGACCGCGATCTCCACGATCTCCCCGTCGGTCTTGACGCCGACACCCACCTGGCCGCCCTGCGGGGAGTACGCGATGGCGTTGGCCACGAGATTGGCGATCGCCTCGGTGAGCACCTGCACGTCGCCGCGCACGTAGGCGTGACGCGCACCGCCGCGGGCGACGGAGATCGCAGCGGAGTCGGCGGCGACGGACTGCGACTCGATGGCGGCGGCGACCACCTCGTCGACCGAGACGTCGCGCAGCTCGGTGAGGTCATCGGCGGACTGCAGCCGCGACAGGTTCATGATCCGCGAGGTCAGCTGGCTCAACCGCGCCGCCTCCGCGCTCAGACGGCCGGCGAAGTGGCGCACCTGGTCCGGGTCGTCGGCGGCCGACTCGACGGCCTCCGCGAGCAGGCTGACCGCGCCGACCGGCGTCTTCAGCTCGTGACTGGTGTTGGCCACGAAGTCGCGGCGCATCTCCTCGACGCGCTCGCGCTCGGTGATGTCGCGGATGACGATGAGGATCAGGCGCGGGGTGATCACGCTCGCCCGCGCCGACACCAGACGCGGCTCGACCCCGCGGCGCAGCCGCATCGTCTGCGTCTCGGGCATCTCGCTGCGCCGTACCGACCGGGCGAGCGCGCGCAGGTCGTCGTCCGGCAGGGCGAAGTCCTCGTGCATGCCGAAGAGCGCGGCCGGAGCGGAGACCGCGACGATCTGCAGGGAGGTGTCGACGACGACCGCGACCTCGTCCATCCCCTGCAGGACGGCGGCGGTGCCGTCGGGCAGCGCCGTCGACGCGGCCACGCGCGCACGGTCGCGCGCACGCAGCGCGATGAGCACGAGCGTCGCCACACCGCCGCCGAGAACGAGGCCGAGGATCAGGGCGATCACCGGCTGCAGGGAGTCCATGCCTCCCAGCGTAGGGTGGACGGACACCGCAGATTCACGTTGCGGATCACCGCCCGACACCCCGGCCGCAACGTTCATCGCTGCGGCACCGATCGTTAACCTTGGCCCGCGATGATCGCCGGGTCAGCGGAAGGCACCGTGCCTGCCCGCCGGAAGAGAGGCACCCTGATGCGCGAAGTTTTCCACCAGTCGCTCGAGGACGTGCAGTCGCGTCTCGTGGAGATCGCCGAACTCGTCACGGAGGCCATCGACAAGGCCACGCGCGCCTTCGGCACGAGCGACGTCGCTCTCGCGGAGGAGGTCATCGAGGCCGATCAGGTCATCGATGAGAAGGCGGTCGCCCTCGACGAGCTCGCCATCCAGATCCTCGCGCGCCAGCAGCCGGTCGCCCGCGATCTGCGCATCGTCGTGGCGGCGCTGCGCGTGTCGGCCTCCCTCGAGCGCATGGGCGACATCGCCGAGCACATCGCCCAGCTCACCCGGATGCGCTTCCCGGAGCGCGCGATCCCGAAGGGCCTCAAGGGCACGTTCACCAAGATGGGCGAGCTCGACGTCGAGGTCGCGCAGACGCTCACCGAGCTGCTGCGCACCGAGGACCTCTCCTTCGTCGAGACGCTGCGCACGCTGGACGACAAGGTCGACGACCACCACCTCTCCGTGTTCGAGAAGGTGCTCAGCGAGAACTGGCAGGGCGAGGCCGGCGCGACCGTCGACGCGACCCTGGCCAGCCGCTACCTGGAGCGTTTCGCCGATCACGCCGTCTCGGTCGCCAAGAAGGTCGCCTACCTCGCGACCGGGGACTGGACGCCGGACACCGACACCATCGCGGTCATCATCGCCGAGGGCGAGGCGCTCGACGACGTCGAGTGAGGCTCCGCCCCGCCGGGGCGCACACGAAGAGGGGGGATGCCGGTCGGCATCCCCCCTCTTCGTCGTTGCGCTCGCGCGCCGCGCTCAGCCCTTGCCCTGGCTCGCGACGGCAGCGGCACCGGCGGCCGCGGCCTCGGGGTCGAGGTACTCCCCCGGTGCGACGGGCATGAGGTCTGCGCCGAGGCGGTACACCAGCGGGATGCCGGTCGGGATGTTGAGCTCGGCGATGTCGGCGTCGCTGATGCCGTCGAGGTGCTTGACCAGGCCGCGCAGCGAGTTGCCGTGTGCCGTGACGAGCACGGTCTTACCGGCCTTCAGGTCGGGGACGATCTCGTTCTCCCAGTACGGGAGCAGACGGTCGATGACGATCTTCAGCGACTCGGTGCGCGGCACGTCGCCGTCGATGCCGGCGTAGCGCGGGTCTCCGACCTGGCTGTAGGGCGAGTCGTCGGCGAGCTCCGGCGGCGGCACGTCGAACGAGCGGCGCCACAGCATGAACTGCTCCTCGCCGAACTCCTCGAGCGTCTGCGCCTTGTCCTTGCCCTGCAGGTCGCCGTAGTGACGCTCGTTGAGGCGCCACGAGCGCTTCACGGGGATCCACAGACGGTCGGCGGTGTCGAGGGCGATGTTCGCGGTCTGGATGGCCCGGCTCAGCAGCGAGGTGTGCAGCACGTCGGGCAGGATGCCGGACTCCTTGAGCAGCTCACCACCGCGCGCGGCCTCGCCGCGACCCTGCTCGGTGAGGCGGACGTCCACCCATCCGGTGAACTGGTTGGTCTTGTTCCACTCGCTCTGCCCGTGGCGGAGGAGGATCAGCGTGTACGGCGCGGTCATGCTCGTCATCCTACCGGCGCGGGCGCTGGCATCATGGGGGGATGCCGCCGGAGAAAGCCCCCGCCCGCGGCGTCGTCGGTCAGATCACGCGAGGCACGACCAACACCAACCGGCTGCGCCGCATCGACCGCTGGATCGCGCGGCATCCGGTGCTGCGCCGCGCCGCGGATCCGTTCGTCGTCGACCTGGGCTACGGGGCGAGCGCCGTGACGGTGCTGGAGCTCGAGCAGCGGCTGCGGCGCGTGCGTCCCGATGTCGACGTGCTCGGACTGGAGATCGATCCCGGCCGCGTCGAACGGGCGCGCGCCCAACTCGACGGCGTGCGCGCGGGCCGCGCCCCGTTCGCCCCCGACGCGCGGGTCGCGTTCGCCCGTGGCGGGTTCGAGGTGCCCGCGCCGCACGATCGGCGTCCCGCCGTGCTGCGGGCGTTCAACGTGCTGCGGCAGTACGACGAGACCGACGTGCCGGCGGCCTGGTCGCGCATGGCGCGACGACTTCAGCCCGACGGCATCCTCGTGGAAGGCACGTGCGACGAGCAGGGGCGGGTGTGCACCTGGCTCGAGATCGGCGCCGACGCCGTGCCGCGCACCCTGACGCTGTCGCTGCGCCTGTCCGCGCTCGAAGCGCCCGCGATCGCCGCCGAGCGGCTGCCGAAGGCCCTCATCCACCACAACGTCCCGGGCGAGCCCGTGCACGGCTTCCTGCGGGCGCTCGACGAGGAGTGGACGCGCGCCGTCGCGACCGCGTCGTTCGGTCCCGTCCATCGGTGGCGCACCGCCCTGCTCGCGCTGCACGGCGCCGGCTGGCCCGTCGGCGGACGCGCACGCTGGCGCCTCGGCGAGGTCACCGTGCCGTGGACGCTGGTCGCCCCGGCCTCCTGACCGACCGCTCGGCGATCCCGCTCAGACCCGCGGGATGGCGGCACGCGCCTCGTCCGCGGGCATGCCCGCCGCGGTCATGAGGTCGACGGCGAGGGGGCGCATCGCCCCGATGAGGGTCTGGTCGACGGCCGAGCTGCGGTCCGCGAGCACCCCGGGATCGAGGCGGCCCGCGACCGCGCGGACGGCCTCCCGCGCCGCCGGCTCGTACGAGATGTCGCCGAGCGCGTCGGCGATCAGCCGCGCACCCGCGCCGAGCTCGTTGAGCAGGTCGGCGGCGATCGGCCGCGCGGTGCGGTCGTCGCACAGGTAGACGATGCGCCGCGCGATCACACGGAGGTTGCGGGTTGCGAGGTCGACGTGCACGCGCACCCGTTCCTGACGCTCGAACTCCGGACGCTGCGCACGCAGGAACGGCGAGATGCGTGCGATCTCCGAGCCCGACTCGATGCCCGCGCGCCACTGGTCGACGAGCCCCTGCAGCGCCCGCGCCTTCCTGAGCCCGCGCTCGGCCCGACCGGGGTCACCGCGCCGCAGCGCCTGCACGAGGGTCGCGAGGGCGCCGTCGAACGCCGCGAACAGCTCCGCGCCCTCCCGCGTCACGGCACGCAGCGGACTGCGCGGCAGCAGCGCCGTGACCAGCAGGGCCGTGACGCCGCCGACCACGCCGTCGATCATCCGCAGGAACGGCACGCTCACGGGGATCACCATGACGATCGCCGACTGGATCGCCGCCGCGATGGCGAAGGCCGGCTGCGGCGACAGGAAGCGGGCGATGACGAGGGATGCCGCGAGGGTGAGACCCAGCTGCCACCAGCCGATGCCGGCGACCAGCACGATGATCTCGGCGACGAGGATGCCGACGATCATGCCGATGACCGTCTCCAGCACGCGGCGCGGGCGCGCGTCGCGCACCAACCCCAGACTCGAGACGGTGACGGTGGCCGCCAGCAGCGGCGCGGCGTGGCCGAGCACGTAGTGGGCGAACGAGAAGGAGACCGTCGCCGCGACGACGATCTGGACGATCGCGGGGGCCGACGCGACGACGCGGTCCACGCCGACGCGGGGATGCCAGCGCGCGCGCCATCCGGTCGCGATCGCCGCGGTCGGCGGCGACGCGGAGGGCCGGGGCTTCCCGGGCGGCTCGGGAGGGGGGACGGCGGCCACCGCGGTCAGCGACGCCGGGACAGCCGCGGCATGCGGGGCACGGCGGCCGTGCGGCCCGCGTCGGGCGGCACGATGACCTCCTGCGCGGCGGCGACGACACCGCCGTCGACGGCGACGGTGAGCTCGGCATCCGTCGGCGTCGTCCGCTTGACGTACGCGAGCGCGATCGGCCCCTCCTCGTGGTGGCGCGCGACCGAGGTGACGGCGCCCACGGCATCCTCGCCGAAGAACACCTCCGCTCCCCGTTCGGGAAGCCGCGCGTCGCTCCCGTCGAGCTGCAGCGACACCAGACGCCGGGGCGGATGCCCCAGGTTGTGCACCTTCGCGACGGTCTCCTGCCCGCGGTAGCAGCCCTTGTCCAGATGGACGGCACTGCGCAGCCAGTCGGCCTCGTGCGGCAGCGCGCGGCCGTCGGCCTCGGTGTCGGCGCGCGGGCGCCAGGCGGCGACACGCACCGCGTCGACGGCCATCCACCCGGCCACCGCCTGCGATCCGGAGGCCGCGGCGGCGGCGATGTCGGCGGCGGTGTCGACCGTGACGACGGCCTCGGACCAGTCGTAGGCGGTGCCGGGATGCGGGGTCGCGGGCGCGTAGCCCCACCCGCCGACGCCGACCTCGGGCCAGGGATCGCGCCAGACGGCGAGCGCCGGAAGCGCCGCGACGGCGTCACCGGTACCGCCGATGACCGCCATCCGGTCGGACAGGTCGTGCAGCTCGACGCGCAGGCGGAAGCGCATGCGCGTGAGCCACGTCAGCAGCGCGTCGGCGTGCGAGCGGTCGACGATGAGCCAGGTCCGCTCACCGTCGTCGACGACGGATGCAGCGTGCTCCACGTGCCCCTGCGGATCGAGAACCAGCAGCTCGGTGCTCACGCCGGGGGCGAGCGCGGCGAGGGCCTGAGACGTGATGGAGTCCAGCCAGGTGAGCCGGTCGACCCCGTCGACGGCGAGCACGACCCGGTCATCGAGGGGCGCCAGCGCACGACCCGCGATCAGATCGCGCTGTTCACGGGTGGGGGCGGCGACGTGCGCCAGTCCGCGCTCGTCGACGACCGCGCCGGGAACGCGGGCGAAGGGGCTGGAGGATGCGGTGTCGTCGGTCACGGCGCGATCACTCGACCCGCGCCAGTCGCGCCGAGGCGTGCGAGGCGAGCTCTCCGCCGAGCGCGGCGATGTCCCAGGCCCACAGCAGATGGCCGTCGACGAGGCCGTACATGCGGGTCGCGGCGGTGTACGCCTTGGCACTGGCCGGACGCACCACCGCATCCGTCGCGATGTCGATCCGCGGCCCGCGCACCTGTCCGACGTACAGCTCGCTGACCCCGTCGGAGTGGACGAGCGCCACCTCGAGGTCGAATCCGCCCTCCGCGTTGCGCAGCAGCTCGACGTCGTCCGCGGTGCGCGGCGTCGCGCGCGCGACGGATGCCGGCAGCAGCGCCGGCCCCGCGTCGCCGCCGTCGGCGGGCCGGGCGAGGCGCCAGTAGCCGGTCTCGGCCACGAGCGGCGTGCGCGCGCCGTCGTCGGCGAGGAGCCAGGCGCTCGCGGAGTAGTTCACGTAGTCGCCGCCGTCGTGGCTGAAGCTCACGCGATGGGCGAACTCGCCGCCGAACGAGACGTCGTCGGCCTCGTAGTCGATGACCCCGGTGCCCTCCCAGACGCCCAGGAGCCACGAGAGCGGGACGAGATCCGCCGGCAGGTCGGTCGGCAGGTCCAACATGGTCGTCAGCGCTGGCCGCGGTAGAGGTTCTTGATCACGACACCCGACACGAAGACGATCGCGAGCGAGGCGAGCGCGAGCAACCCGACGAAGAAGAGTTCGAGCGCAACGAGGTCCATACCCTCACTCTACCTTCACGAGAACATGCTGGAGAGTCCGAGGCCGAGCCCGATCAGCCCCATCACCACGAACGCGCCCAGCGCACTCGCGGCCACGCGGCGGAGGAAGCCCTGCGAGTGCCCCTGCACCAGTTGCACCACGAACGCGAGGATGAGGCAGGCGGCCATGCCGACCGGCATCCATGCGGCGCGCCATTCGTCGGGGGCGAGGATGCCGATCGCGATCGCGATCACGGCGCCGGCGACCCAGACCCCGACGATGCCGCCGTATCCGGCGCGGGGCGCCAATCCGGGAAGCGTCATGGGTCCATTGTCACCGACGCGCCGCGTCCGCGCACTCACCGCGTCCGCACGTGCGCACGTCGCCGCCGCGCCCGGGTTCTAAGATGGGGGCACGGTTCGGGCATCAGGACCGGAAGGGACCCCATTGGCTCAGCTGCTCGTCTTGAGTTCCGCCCCGGGCGGCAGTCCCGTCCTGCCCGCGCTCGAGCTGCTCAGTCATCGCGTGCGGCAGATCCCGGCCGAGCCCGCCCAGCTCGTGAACGCGCCGAGCTCCGATGTGATCTTCGTCGACGCGCGCACCGACCTGGTGGGCGCCAAGTCGCTGTGCAAGATCCTCAACACGACGGGGCTCGACGCCCCCCTGGTGCTCGTCGTCACCGAGGGCGGACTGACGGCCGTGTCGACCGACTGGGGCATCGACGACGTCATCCTCGTCGGCGCGGGCCCCGCCGAGGTCGACGCGCGCATCCGGCTCGCGGTGGGGCGGCAGTCGGCGGCGCAGGTGTCCAGCCGCATCCAGACCTCCGGCATCACGATCGACGAGTCGTCCTACTCGGCGAAGGTGCACGGCAAGCCGCTGGATCTCACCTACAAGGAGTTCCAGCTCCTCCACTTCTTCGCGACGCACCCCTCGCGCGTCTTCACGCGCGAGCAGCTGCTGAGCGAGGTATGGGGATACGACTACTTCGGCGGCACGCGCACGGTCGACGTACACGTGCGGCGTCTGCGCGCCAAGCTCGGCGACCTCGAGCAGCTCATCGGCACCGTCCGCAACGTCGGGTACCGGTTCAACGTCTACGAGGACGACCAGATCCCCTCGCCCCGCGAGGCCTCCCAGGCCTGATCTCGTCGCGGGCGCACGATCGACCACGCGGTTAACGCGGCGGTCACCTGGCCCTGACATGATGAGGTAATGATCGACACCGACGTTCTGGACACCGGGCTGGGCGACGAGGACGACGACGACTTCGACGAGATGGTCGAAGACGGCGACGCGCAGCTCCCCGAGCACCGCTACATGGACCGCGAGCTCAGCTGGCTCGCGTTCAACCAGCGCGTGCTGGAGCTCGCGGAGGATCCCTCGCTGCCGGTCCTGGAGCGCGCGAACTTCCTCGCGATCTTCGCCAGCAACCTCGACGAGTTCTTCATGGTCCGCGTCGCGGGGCTCAAGCGACGCATCGTCACGGGGCTCGCCGTGCCGACCAACGTGGGCCGCGCTCCTCAGGACGTGCTCGCCGACATCTCGGATGCCGCCCACGCGCTGCAGCTCCGTCAAGCGGCCGTCTGGCTCGACATGGTGCAGCCGGCCCTGTCCGACGCCGGCATCGACGTGATCTCCTGGGACGATCTGACCGCCGCCGACCGCGACGAGCTCTCCGACTACTTCCAGTCGCAGGTGTTCCCGGTGCTCATGCCGCTGGCCGTCGACCCGGCGCACCCCTTCCCGTACATCTCGGGCCTGTCACTGAACCTCGCGATCCGCATCCGCAACGCCAAGACGGGCCGTCAGGAGTTCGCGCGTCTGAAGGTTCCGCCGATGCTGCCCCGTTTCGTCGCCGTCCCCGGCGAGCCCGGGCGGGCGCGTTACCTGCCGCTGGAGCAGCTCATCGCCAACCACCTCGGCGACCTCTTCCCGGGCATGGAGATCCTCGAGCACCACACGTTCCGTCTGACGCGCAACGAGGACGTCGTGATCGAGGAGGACGAGACCGAGAACCTCATCCAGGCCCTCGAAGCGGAGCTCCTGCGCCGACGCTTCGGTCCCCCGATCCGCCTCGAGGTCACCGAGGACATGGACGACGTCACGCTCGACCTCCTGATCGCCGAGCTCGACATCACCGAGCAGGAGGTGTACCGCCTGCCGGGCCACCTCGACCTGCGGGGCCTGTTCGACCTCTCCCGCATCGATCGGCCCGAACTGCACTACCCGGCCCACGTGCCGACGACGGCGCCGGCGTTCCAGCCGCTCGAGCAGAACGGCCGTGCCGACTTCTTCGCGGCGATCCGCAAGGGCGACGTGCTCGTGCACCACCCGTACGAGTCGTTCACGACGAGCGTCGTGAGCTTCCTCGAGCAGGCGGCGCGCGACCCGCACGTACTCGCCATCAAGCAGACGCTGTACCGCACCTCGGGCGACAGCCCGATCGTCCAGGCGCTCATCGACGCGGCCGAACGCGGCAAGCAGGTGCTCGCACTGGTCGAGGTCAAGGCGCGCTTCGACGAGGCGGCGAACATCGTCTGGGCCCGAAAGCTCGAGAAGGCCGGCGTGCACGTCGTGTACGGCCTCGTCGGGCTGAAGACGCACTGCAAGCTCCTGCACGTCATCCGCGAGGAAGACGGGATGCTGCGCAGCTACAGCCACATCGGCACCGGCAACTACAACCCGAAGACCAGCCGCATCTACGAGGACTTCGGGCTCTTCACCGCCGACGAGCAGGTGGGCCGTGACCTCACGCGCCTGTTCAACGAGCTCAGCGGCTACGCGATCGAGAAGAAGTTCAAGCGCCTGCTCGTCGCCCCGTTGCACCTGCGCAAGGGGCTGCTGCGCCAGATCGAGAACGAGCGGCGCCACGCCCTCGAGGGCAAGCCGGCCCACATCCGCATCAAGGTCAACTCGATGGTCGACGAGCAGATCATCGACGCCCTGTACCGCGCCAGCCAGGCCGGGGTGCGCGTCGACGTCTGGGTGCGCGGCATCTGCTCGCTCAAGGTGGGGCTGCCCGGCGTGAGCGACAACATCACGGTCCGATCGATCCTCGGCCGCTACCTCGAGCACTCGCGCATCTTCGCGTTCGCCGGGGCCGGCGAACCGCAGGTGTTCATCGGCAGCGCCGACATGATGCACCGCAACCTCGACCGCCGCGTCGAGGCCCTGGTCCGCGTCGTGGCGCCGGCCCAGATCAAGGAGCTCGTCGACCTGTTCGATCTGGCGATGAGCGACGACACGAGCTCCTGGCACCTCCAGGACAGCGGCGAGTGGCAGCGCCACAGCACGGATGCCGAGGGCAGGCCGCTCATCGATCTGCAGGACCGCACGATGACGCAGGTGCAGCGTCGGCGGCGGGCCCGGGCGGTGCGATGACCGACACCGCCGTCTACGCCGCCGGCGGAGTGGTCTGGCGCGTCGTCGACGGCAAGCTCCGCGTCCTCGTGATCCACCGCACGGCCTACGCCGACGTGACCATCCCGAAGGGCAAGGTCGATCCCGGCGAGAGCCTGGCCGAGACCGCCGTCCGCGAGATCTTCGAGGAGACCGGCATCCGGGTCGCGCTCGGCATCCCGGTCGGCGTCTCGCGCTACCGCATGCCCAACAAGCGGCAGAAGATCGTGCACTACTGGTCGGCGGAGGCGACGGATGCCGCGATCCGCGCGTCCGCGTTCGTGCCCAACAAGGAGATCGCCGCGATCGAGTGGCTGTCGCCGCGCAAGGCGCTCGCGAAGCTCTCGTACCCGGTCGACGTGGAGATCCTCGAGGAGTTCCTGCGCTACGTCGACGACGGTGTGCTCGCGACGTTCCCGATCGTCGTGCTGCGCCACGCCAAAGCGCTCCCCCGCGAGGACTGGGACGGTGCGGATGCGGCGCGTCCCCTCACCGCTCGCGGGGCGAAGCAGGCGGCGGCCGCCGTCGGCCCGCTCCGCGCGTTCGGTGTGCGCAAGATCGTCTCGAGCGACGCGGTCCGCTGCGTCACGACCGTGACGCCGCTGGCCGCGAGCCTCGGCAAGGAGATCCACCGCACGAGTGCGCTCAGCCAGGACGCCTGGGAGGACGGCACCTCCGACGTGCGCGCCGTCATCGGCCGGCGCGTGCGCTCGCGCAAGCCCGCGGTGCTGTGCAGTCACGGACCGGTGCTTCCCGGCATCCTGTCGGAGCTCGCCCTCGCGACCGGCACCCTGCACGGGTCGTACCTGGGCAGCGCCTCGGCGCTGGACACGGGAGCGTTCTCCGTCGTGCACCTGTCGGCGACCAATCCGGGATCCGGCATCATCGCGATCGAGACGCACGAGCCGAAGCTGTAGCGGTGGAGGGCCTGCGTCTCGCGTGGGGTCCGGTGCCGCCCGGGCGGATCGCTCGGCGCGAGGCCGCGTGGGCGCTGCTGCGGACGCTGCTGGCGGAGGCCGGGGCGCCCGAGGTCGTGCTGACCAACCCGTGCCCCCGGTGCGGGGGTGCGCACGGCCCGGTGCAGCTCCGCGGTGCGCCCTGGTGGGCGGCGGTGACCTACGCCGGGGCGACGGCGGTCGTCGGCATCCTCCCCCGTGACGCCGCCGACGGGTTCGCCCTCGACGCCGAGCCGTTGCACGATCCGGTGCGCGAGGCGGCGGGCGGCATCCCGGGAGGGCTGCGGCGGTGGGTTCGCGCCGAGGCCGCGCTGAAGGCCGACGGCCGCGGACTGGCGGTGGACGCGGCATCCGTCGCGATCGCCGGCGACGGCGACGATCGCTGGGTCGCCCGGCTGCCGGGCACCGCGCGGGTCGTGCACGGGGCGGAGGTCGAGGGTCCCCCCGGGGTCCTCGTCTGCGCCGCTGTTCTCACCGACGCGGGACGAGTCGCCGCGGGCGCGTGACGATCGTCGGAGATTCGTGCCGAAAGCGCTCGCGACACGCGGCCATCGGCGTCGGCGCGATCACAACTCCGACGTTCGTCACGGGCTACCGGCGCGGGCGTAAGCGCGGCCGCAGGCGCAGGCGGCGGGCCTACGGCCGCGGCAGCGGCGGCAGCTCTGTGCGGTCGAGCCACGGCGTGAACACGTCGTCGAGGTCGCGGCCGGCGACGCGCTCGGCGAGCGCGCGGAAGTCGTCGGTCGTCGCGAGTGCGTGCCGATACGTCTCGACCCAGTCGTGGAGCACCCGCGCGAACGCCGGAGGACCGATGCGGCACCGCAGGGCGTAGAGGGTGAGCGCGCCCCGCTTGTAGACGCGGTCGTCGAACATGAGATCGGGTCCGGGGTCGCTGAGCAGCAGATCCTGCGGCAGCGCCCGCAGACGGGCGTGGTGCTTCGCCGCCTTCTCCGCCACCGTCGCCGCGCCGGACCGCTCGAACCACAGCCACTCCGCGAAGCAGGCGAAGCCCTCGTTGAGCCAGATGTCGCTCCAGCGCCCGATGCCGACACTGTTGCCGAACCACTGGTGGGCGAGCTCGTGGGCGATCAGCCGCTGCTCCTCGGGCACGAGGTGGTTGCTGCCGAAGACCGCCAGGCCCTGGGCCTCCAGCGGGATCTCGAGCTCGTCGGGCGTCACGACGAGCGTGCACGCCTCCTGCGGATACGGGCCGAAGGACTCCTCGAACAACGCGAGCATGCGCGGGACGTCCGCGAACGCCCGCGTCACCTCACGGCGGAGCCCGGCGGGGGCGAACACCCGCATCCCGTCGCCGTCGTCGCGGGATCCGAGCAGGGTCTGCTCGTACGGGCCGATGTGCACAGCGACGAGGTAGGTGGCCACCGGCACGGCGGACACCGACGTGACCGTCACCCGTCCGCCGGCCGTCGCCTGCGCGGCCGGTCGTCCCGTGAGCACGGGGAGGTAGCCGGCATCCGTCGTCACCGCCAGTCGCATCGGCGCCCGCGCGTCGGGACGGTCGTTGCAGGGGAACCACGTGGGCGCCCCGGTGGGCTGCGAGGCCACGAGCGCGCCGTCCTCGAGCTCCTCCCACCCGATCGTGCCCCAGCGGGAGCGCCGCGGGGCGGGGGCGCCGGCGTAGACCACCTCGATCGAGAACCGCTCCCCGGGCTGCATGCGGTGCGGCAGCGTGACGCGGAGCTTGCGCGGACCCTGCGCGAACCGCGTGCGACGGTCGCCGTCGACGCGCACCCGCGAGGCCCGCAGCCCCACGAGGTCGATGCTGACTGCCGACACCGGTGCGGCGGCGACCGCGTTGATCGTCGCGCGCCCCTCCAGCCGGTTGGTGCGCACGCGGTAGTCGATCGCCACGTCGTAGGACTCGACGTCGAAGCCCGGATCGCCGCTCTCGGGGGCGTAGGGGTCGTGCCCGCTCACGAGGTGGACTGGTACGCGCGCACCGTGACGGCGTTCCAGGGACCGATGGGATTGCCGCTCCAGCGCGATCCCACCGGCACGGTCTCGCCGCGCATGACCAGGGATGCCGGGCCCACCGTGGCGTGGGCGCCGATACTGGCCGCCGGGAGGATGACGCTGTGGGGTCCGAGGGTCGCCCCGGCCGCGAGTTCGACGGTGTCCATGCTCATGATTCGATCATGGAAAAGGTGCGTCTGCACGACGCATCCCCGGTTCACGGTGGATCCGTCCCCGAGAGTCACCAGGTCGGGCTCGGGCAGCCAGTAGCTGTCGCACCAGACGCCGCGGCCGATGCGCGAGCCGAGCGAGCGCAGCCAGACCGCGAGCGCCGGAGTGCCGGTGGCGGCCCGCGCGAACCACGGCGCGGCCACCATCTCGGTGAAGGTGTCCGACACCTCGGTGCGCCACACGAAGCTCGACCACAACGGCTGCTCGCCGGCGCGGATCGGGCCCACGATCAGCCACTTCGCGGCCGTGGACACGCCCGCGGCGACGGCGCCCGCGCACAGCAGGACGACGCCGGAGAGCAGGATCGCGACGCCGAGTCCGGCGACCTCGATGAGGGCCGCCAGCACGAAGACGACCAGCAGCCCGATCGCGCAGGTGACGACGACGGGGACGAACCTGCACAGCTCCCAGAGCGTGCGCGCGACCCGCAGCCGCACGGGCGGCCGGTAGGTGCGCGACTCGTCGCCCTCCGCCGAGCGCCGCCGCAGCCGGACGGCGGGCGAGCCCAGCCACGACGATCCCGGCTTGGCCTTCACCGGCGCGGCCGACAGGACGGCGACGAGGCCGTCGCGCGGCACGCGGTGCCCCGGCGCGGCCATGCCGGAGTTGCCGAGGAACGCGCGCTTGCCGATGCGCACGGGCCCGAGCCGCATCCAGCCGCCGTGCAGCTCGTAGGAGGCGACCATCGTGTCGTCGGCGAGGAAGGCACCGTCCTCGATGCGGGTGAGGGAGGGGATCAGCAGCACGGTGGATGCTTCGACGTCACGGCCCACCCGGGCCCCGAGCAGACGCAGCCAGACCGGCGTGAACAGGCTCGAGTACAGCGGGAACAGGATGGTGCGGGCGGAGTCGAGCAGGCGCTCGATCGTCCACGCCTGCCACCCGATGCGGCTGCGGACGGGATGGACGCCCTCCCGCAGCCCGACGGACAGCAGGCGCACCGCGAGCACCACGACGGCGGCGAAGACCAGCCCCGCGACGATGACGCCGGGCACGAGCCACACCAGCGCACCGCCGAGCGCCGCCGCCAGCGACGAGGCGCCCACCATGCCGCGGGCGACGACGAGCCCGCCCGCCGCGAAGGCGACCAGCGGCAGCAGGGCAAGACCCAGCGCCGACGCGGCGTAGGCCCACAGCCAGCGGTTCGGCGCGGGCGCCCGCTCGACCGGCCATTGCGCCGACGTGCCGCCGACGCGCACCGCCGGCGAGCCGGCCCAGGTCTGGTCGGCGCGGACGCGGCCGAACACGGCGGAGCCCGGAGCGATCTCGGCTCGGCGGCCGATGCGCGTTCCCGGAGCGAGCGTGCTGCGCGAGCCGACGGTGGCTCCGGCGCCGATGCGGATGCCGCCGATGCGCACGACATCGCCGTCGATCCAGTACCCCGACAGGTCGACCTCGGGCTCGATGGCCGCGCCGTCCCCGATGTCGAGCATGCCGGTGATCGGCGGCAGGGCGTGCAGATCGACGCCGCTGCCGATGCGGGCACCGAGCGCCCGTGCGTAGTAGCTCACCCACGGCGCTCCGGCGAGCCCGACGGCATCCACCTGGTCGGCGATCTGCTCGGCCAGCCAGAGTCGGATGTGCACCCAGCCGCCGCGCGGGTAGTCGCCGGGGCGGACGCCGGCGAGCAGCAGTCGAGCGGATGCCGCGGCGATCGCCATGCGACCGAACGGCGTCGCGAAGACGACGAGGCCGACCACCAGCAGCCACAGCGGCGCATCGGGCAGGACGTCGAAGCCGGGGACCAGCTGCAGCAGGGCCGCAGCGGTGAGCAGGTACAGCATCCATCGGATGCCGGAGAGGATGAACAGCGGGACGGCGAGCACGGTCTGCGCCCACTGCGCGCGGCGCGGCGTGGGCTCGGGGCGGTGGAACGTGGTCGACGCCTCCTCCTGCAGGCCCGATCCGAGCGCCTTCGCCATCGCCCCGAGACGGGGCACGTCGTAGATGTCGGCGACCGAGAACTCCGGCACACGCGTGCGCAGCCGCGACACGAGCTGCGCCGCGGCGAGCGAACCGCCGCCCAGGTCGAAGAAGTCCGCCTTGCGATCGACGACCGGCATCCCGAGGACGGCGAGCCACTGCTGCGCGAGCCAGGCCTCGCCCGGGGAGAGGTCGGAGGCCGGCAGCTCGACGTTCGGCAGCGGCCACGGCAGCGCGGCACGGTCGACCTTGCCGGAGGTGCGCACCGGCAGCTCGTCGACCACCGCGAGGAGCGGGACCATGGGCGCGGGCAGACGTGCGGCGAGGTCGGCGCGCGCCGCCAGGCGGTCGAAGTCGGGCGGCGCCGCGAGGTAGCCGACGAGCACGGGGACCCCGGCCTCGGTCGTGCGCACGGCGGCCGCGGCGCCGGTGACACCGGGCAGGTCCTGCAACGCCGCCTCGACCTCGCCGAGCTCGATGCGACGTCCGCCGACCTTCACCTGGTCGTCGGCGCGCCCCTGGAAGACGAGGCCTTCGGACTCGTAACGGACGAGGTCGCCGGAGCGGTAGGCGCGGTCCCATCCGAGCGTCGGCAGGGGGGCGTACTTCTCGGCATCCTTGGCGGGGTCGAGGTAGCGCGCGAGACCGACGCCGCCGATGATGAGCTCACCGACACCGCCCTCGGCGACCGGCTGCCCGTCGGCGTCGACGACCGCGAGCTTCCACCCGTCCAGCGGCAGGCCGATGCGCACCGGCACCGAGCCGTCGAGAGGCGCGGCGCACGCGACGACCGTCGCCTCGGTGGGGCCGTAGGTGTTCCACACCTCCCGGCCGTCGGCGACGAGACGCGCGGCCAGCTCGGGCGGACAGGCCTCGCCGCCGAAGATGAGCAGACGCACGTTCTCGATCGCATCGGCCGGCCACATCGCGGCGAGGGTCGGCACCGTGGAGACCACCGTGATGCCCTGCCGCAGCAGCCACGGCGCGAGATCCTCCCCCGAGCGCACGAGCGACCGCGGCGCCGGCACCAGGCACGCACCGTGACGCCACGCCAGCCACATCTCCTCGCACGACGCGTCGAAGGCCACCGACAGCCCGGCCAGCACGCGGTCCTGCGGCCCGAGCGGCGCATCGGGCACGAACAGGCGCGCCTCGGCATCCACGAACGCGGCCGCGGAGCGGTGACTGACCGCGACACCCTTGGGCACGCCCGTCGACCCCGACGTGAAGATGACCCAGGCGTCGTCGTCGACGCTCGGCGGCGGCACGGCGATGATCGCCTGCGTCGCCGGGTGCGGCGCCGCCCCGTCGAACAGGCCGCGGCCGACGGCCGTGTCGCCGGATGCCGGGGAGTACTCCCCCGCTCCCGAGACGACGCCGCTCACGCCGGCCTCCCCGAAGACGAGCTGGGCGCGCTCGTCGGGGTCGTCCGCGTCGACGGGCACGTAGGCGGCGCCCGCGGCGATGATCCCCAGGATCGCGATGTAGAGCTCCTTCGACCCCGACGGCATCCGCACGCCCACGCGATCGCCGCGGCGCACCCCCGCGTCGTGCAGACGGGCGGCCGTCGCCCCGACCCGCGCAATCAGCTCGCGGTAGCTCAGCGCACCCGAGCCGTCGTCGATCGCGGACGCCTCGGGGAAGGCGAGCGTGGTCGCCCGGAGGACGTCCAGAAGGGTCCGGGCCGGCGGCGCGGCGGCCGACCGGTCCAGTGCCGTCTGCGCAGAGCCCGTCACGTCAGGAGAGCAGATCGATCAGCTGCGCCTTGGTCAGACGCGAGTACCCGGAGCGGCCGTCGGTGCGGGCGCGATCGCGCAGCTGCGCGACCGTGAGCGCCGCGAGCTCCGACGCTGGTCCGCCCGGGTCCGCGGCGGTGTTCGCGGCGGCGGTGGCGCCCGGAGCGGCCAGCTCGGACGCGAGTGCGTCGGATGCCGCGACGGCCTCGGCATCCGCGCGCGCCGCGGCCCGCTCCGCACGGCGGGCCGCCTTCTTCAACGCCTTGGCTTCCGCGGCCTCGGCGGCAGCCCGGGCGGCGGCCCGCTCGGCCTCCGCCGCGCTCTGGCGGGCTTCGGCGCGAAGCCGCGCCTTGCGGTCGGCCGCCGAGACGGCCTTCGCGACCGCGCGCTCCAGCCGGCGCACGGCGCGTTCGGCCTCGCGGGTCACGGCGCGTGGTTTGCGGCGCAGACGCTTCTTCGACACGTCCGCGGCGTCGCGCGCCTCCTCGATGTACTCCTCCAGTCCGGCGGCGAGCTTCTTGGGAAGGCTCTTCGCCGTCTTGGCCGCTGTCTTCGCTGCCGCGGATGCATCGGTGACGGCGTCGCGCGCCGCGCGCTCGGAGGTGCTCTTGGTGCCCATGGCGCTCATCGTAGGCGTGCCAGGTGAACCGTCGGAGAACCGGTGCCGCGCCGCGACGGCGGGAGCACGCGATCGCACGGCATCGTTAACCCGTCGTTCACCTCCACAGCGCCGGCCGGTAAGAGTCGCTGTCTAGCGTCGGGGCGTGCCCTGCACCGGGCCGCATCTCCCGAACAACGTGAAGGATTCACAGTGAAGCTCACCCGTATCTCCCAGCTGGGCGCTCTCGCGGCCGTCGCCGCCCTCGCCCTGACGGGCTGCGCGTCGTCCGGCGGCAACACGCCGGCCGAGAGCGCGAGCCCGACGGCGACCAGCTCGGACGTCGCCTTCCAGATCGACCCGAACCTGAGCGGCACGATCACCGCCGGCGGCTCGAGCGCTCAGTCCAACGCGCAGCAGGCCTGGACGACCGCCTACAACGCGACCGCCAAGAACGTGACGATCAACTACGACAAGTCGCAGGGCTCCGGCGGCGGCGTCACCAACTTCCTGAGCGGCGCGTACGACTTCGCCGGCTCCGACTCGCCGCTGAACGCCGACCAGACGGCGCAGTCGAAGGCGCTGTGCACCGAGGGCGGGATCAACATCCCGATCTACCTCGACGGCGTCGCGATCATCTTCAACATCCCCGGCGTCACCAAGCTGCAGCTGAGCGGCGAGACGATCGCGAAGATCTTCGCCCTCCAGATCACCGACTGGTCCGACCCGGCCATCACGAAGGACAACGGCACCGCTCTGGCCGCCGGCGCGATCACCACGGTCGCCCGCTCGGACGGCTCCGGCACGACCCAGAACTTCACCAACTACCTCGCCGCGACCCAGTCGTCGGTGTGGACCTTCCCCGCGGGCAAGGACTGGCCGGTCGAGGGCAACGTCTCGAAGCAGAAGGGCGGCTCCGGCGTCGTCGAGGCCGTCAAGGCGGGCTCGGGCACCATCGGCTACGCCGACCACTCCGCGATCGGCACGCTGAACGCCGCCTCGATCGTCACCGACGGCACCGCGGTCGCGTACAGCGGCGAGGCCGTCTCGAAGACCTTCGAGGCCGCCGCGGTCGACAACTCCAACGGCGTCGCCGGCGACCTGTCGAAGAAGTTCGACTACAGCAAGCTGACCCCGGAGTCGTACCCGATCCCGCTGGTCTCGTACGCTGTCGTCTGCTCCACCTTCAAGGACGCCGCGCAGGCGGAGCTCGTGAAGTCGTACCTCGGCTTCGTCACCAGCTCGCTCGGCCAGTCGGTCGCGGAGAAGAACGCCGGATCGGCGCCGCTTCCCGAGTCGGTGCTGGCCGACGCCGCGAAGACGCTCGCGGCGATCAAGTAACACCTCGTCCCGGTCCGGTCTGCGCGGCTCACGCTGCGCAGACCGGACCTGGCTGAGCAGGGTCGTCGATCCCCGGATCGACGGTCCTGCTGAGCCGGACAGCACAGCCCGACTCTGCGATCTTCCCGACCCGAGGAGAACACATGACCCTGCCCGACCTGGGGGTTCGTCGTGGCTGACGTCAAGACCGCACCCGCGCAGAAACCGGCATCCAACATCGTCGGAAAGCGTCGCGCCGGGGACTCCGTCTTCCTCGGCCTGTCGACCACCGCGGCCGTGTCGATCATGATCATCCTGGCCGGTGTCGCCATCTTCCTGATCCTCAAGGGTCTGCCGGCGATCACGGCCAACTGGAGCGAGGGCGACCTCGCCGGGTACCAGAACAAGGACTGGACCAGCTTCTGGGACTACGTCGCCCCGCTGCTCTGGGGAAGCATCTGGGCAGCTCTGATCGCCATGGTCCTCGGCACCCCTGTGGCGATCGGCATCGCGCTGTTCATCTCGCACTACGCCCCGCGGCGTATCGCCGGCTTCCTCGGCTACATCATCGACCTGCTGGCCGCCGTCCCCTCCATCGTGTTCGGCCTCTGGGGCATCATCGTGATGCGGCCGCTGCTGCTGCCGCTCGCGGACTTCCTCAACCAGTACCTGGGGTGGATCCCGCTGTTCCAGGGTCCGGTCTCGAGCACGGGATCGACGATGCTCGCCGGCGGTGTCGTGCTCGCCGTGATGATCCTGCCCATCGTCACCTCGATCACCCGCGAGATCTTCCTGCAGACGCCGCGCCTGCACGAGGAGGCCGCCCTCGCCCTCGGGGCCACCCGCTGGGAGATGGTGCGCCTGGCCGTCATCCCCTATGCCCGCAGCGGCATGGTCTCGGCCACGCTGCTGGGCCTCGGGCGCGCCCTCGGCGAGACGATGGCCATCGCGCTCATCATCTCGCCCAGCCTGATCTTCTCCGTCGCGCTGCTCACGGACGGCTACAACTCGCAGACGATCGCGGCGAACATCGCCCTCAACTTCCCCATCGCCACCGATCTGCAGCGCTCCGCCCTCATCGGCACCGGCCTGATGCTGTTCGTCGTCTCGCTCGCCGTGAACATGCTCGCCCGCTACATCATCGGGGCGACCGGTCCAGGCTCGAAGGGCCGCAAGAGAGGAAAGCGCTCGTGACCGAGCTCAGCACGCCCGTCGCAACGACCTCGACGCCGCCGCTGTCGCTGACCAGCGGCCAGCTGCCCCGCTTCATCGAGCCGATCGTCCTCGCCGTCTCGCTCGCGGTGATCGCGGCGCTGCAGCTCGTGCTCGGCGGGTTCAACGTCGCGACGTGGCTCATCTTCAGCGCCCTGGTCTACCTGCTGGCGATCGGGGTGTTCTCCGCCATCGTCGAGGGCCGGCGCAAGTCGACCGACCGCGTCGTGCGCGGCCTGGTCACGGCGGCCTTCGTGCTCGCCGTCGCACCGCTGATCTCCACGCTGTGGACCGTCGTGTCCAAGGGTATGGGCGTCATGTCGTGGGACTTCGTGACGAAGGTCGGCGGCACGACGTTCGACCCCGACACGCTGGCGGTCGTCTCGACCCCGGGCGCGCTCCAGGCCATCGTCGGCACCCTCATCATCACGGGGATCGCCGCCCTGATCTCCGTGCCGATCGGCATCCTGGCGGCCGTCTACCTCGTCGAGTACGCCCAACCGAACAATCCGCTGCGACGCGCCATCACGTTCCTGGTCGACGTGATGACCGGCATCCCGTCGATCGTCGCCGGTCTGTTCGCGTTCTCGCTGTTCGCCCTGATCGTCGGACCCAAGGCGTTCAGTGGCTTCTCGGCATCCATCGCCCTGTGCGTGCTCATGATCCCGATCGTGATCCGCTCGACGGAGGAGATGCTGCGCCTCGTACCCGCCGACCTGCGCGAGGCGTCGTTCGCCCTCGGCGTGCCGCGGTCGACCACGATCATCAAGGTCGTGCTGCGGACGGCGGCGAGCGGCATCATCACCGGTGTCGTGCTGGCCGTCGCCCGCGTCATCGGCGAGACCGCGCCGATCTTCATCGCGGCCAGCTTTACCGACAACTTCAACTCCGACCCGTTCAACGGACCCATGCAGACCCTTCCGGTCATGGCCTACACGGCCTACAGCTTCCCCGGACAGGACATCGACGCCTCCCAGGCCCAGGCCTGGGGTGCCGCGCTGCTGCTGGTCATCCTCGTCGTCATCTTCAACCTGATCGCCCGGATCGTCGCGAAGGTCTTCGCGCCGAAGGCACGCTAAGCAAGGAAGGCACCAGTGTCCAAGCGCATCGAAGTCGAGAACCTCAACGTCTACTACGGCGATTTCCTCGCCGTGGAGGGCGTGTCGATGGATATCGAGCCCCGCGCCGTCACGGCGTTCATCGGCCCGTCGGGCTGCGGGAAGTCCACGTTCCTGCGCACGCTCAACCGCATGCACGAGGTGATCCCCGGCGCCCACGTCGAGGGCAAGGTGCTCGTCGACGGCGACGACCTGTACGGTCCCGGCGTCGACCCGGTGCTCGTGCGCCGCCACGTCGGCATGGTGTTCCAGCGGCCGAACCCCTTCCCCACGATGTCGATCAAGGAGAACGTGCTGGCGGGCGTGAAGCTCAACAACAAGCGCATCTCCAAGAGCGACGCGGATGCCCTCGTCGAGCGCTCCCTGCAGGGCGCGAACCTGTGGAACGAGGTCAAGGACCGCCTCGACAAGCCCGGTGCGGGCCTGTCGGGCGGCCAGCAGCAGCGTCTGTGCATCGCGCGCGCGATCGCCGTCTCCCCCGACGTGCTCCTCATGGACGAGCCCTGCTCCGCCCTCGACCCGATCTCGACGTTCGCGATCGAGGAGCTCATCCAGGAGCTGAAGTCCGACTACACGATCGTCATCGTCACGCACAACATGCAGCAGGCCTCCCGCGTCTCCGACAAGACGGCGTTCTTCAACATCGCCGGCACGGGCAAGCCCGGAAAGCTCATCGAGTACGACAACACCGACACGATCTTCACGGCCCCGTCCGTTCAGGCCACGGAGGACTACGTCTCCGGCCGCTTCGGGTGAGCGACCGCTGATCGCTGTCCGGCCCTGCCGCGCTCCGTGCGCCGCGGGGCCGCGTCGGTCGTGGGGGGGCTGAGGTCGTGGAGCGGGCTGGGGTCGTGTCCCGGCTCGGTTCGGGTGCGAACTGCAAGGGCTCCCCCGCGACACGCCGGCACCACAGCATCCACCCCGGCGTGTCTCTCGCCCGACCTTGCAGTCGCGTCCCCCGGATGCCGCCGCACCTGTCACCACCCCACGCACCCGCCCGCGCCGCCCGGAACGCCCGGGACACCCGGCCGCTGGGTTTTGGAACCGAACTGCAAGGGCTCCCCCACGACACGCCGGCACCACAGCATCCACCCCGGCGTGTCCCTCGCCCGACCTTGCAGTTCGGTCCCCCGAGCTATGACCACCCCAGGCACCCACCTGCGCCGCCGGGCCGCTCGGCTACTCGGGCGCCGAACCGAACTGCAAGGGATCCGACCCGACACGACGCCACGCCGGCATCCACCCCGGCGTGTCCCTCCCCCGACCTTGCAGTTCGGGTCGGGCATGAGCCGGCCACAGGCTCCTCCACAGACGGCCGACACACGACTCCGTCCACGGATGCCGGGACTTCGCCCGTCACCGTCACGCAGACTGGCGACGATGTCGGCATGTGCGATGTCCGACCGGCCGTGATGACGACCGCGATGCTGCGGCGGTCGGGCCTGTCGCGCACCCAGCTGCGAGAGCAACTGCGAGCCGGCATCCTCGAACGCCGACGCCGGGGCGTGTACGTCATCGCCGATGCGTGCGATGCCGCGCGTGCGGTGGCCGGGCACGGAGGGCGACTCGCCTGCATCACGGCCGCTAAGCACCTCGGGCTCTGGGTGCTGACCGCCGACCCGCGGGCGCACGTCTGGCTCTGCGACGGGCAGCGCACGTATCACCCCAACGGATGCGGGTGCGTCGAACACTGGGACGACGGGCCGCTCGGCCCGCCGGGGAGCACGCCGTCGATCCCGCGGCTGCTGCTGCAGATCGCGCGGTGCCACGGCGTCGAGGAGTTCTTCGTCGTGCTCGAGTCGGCGTTGCGGCTCGGTCAGCTCGACGACAGCGGCCGTCGGTGGCTGCGACGGCGCAGCACCGCCGCGATGCGCGAAGCGCTCGACCTCGCACGGGATGACGCGGACAGCGGCCTCGAGTCGTTGCTGCGGTGGCGGCTTCGTCACCTCGGCCTTCGCGTACGGACCCAACGGCGCATCGCGGGGATCGGCGTCGTCGACGCGCTCATCGGCGACCGGCTGCTCGTCGAGGCCGACGGCGTCGACAACCACGATGGCGCGCCGCACCGCCACAAGGACCTCGTCCGCGATGCCACCGCCGCCATCTGGGGCTTCATGACGCTGCGGTTCGACTACGCCATGATCGTGCACGACTGGGACCTCGTCGAAGCCGCGATCGTCGGCGCCCTCGCGACCCTCGGCCGCGCCGAGCAGCATCACCTCTGACCGCACTGCCACGCCCGCGCCCCCGCCGCCACCCCGCACC